>CAZEDR010000068.1:0-14004 GCA_964510975.1 uncultured Melioribacter sp.
TACGATGCCGATACGTCAGATTCAAATGTAAATGAAAAGAATATTGAGAGAATAATAAGCCGCAAAGATGACAATGACACACTTACAATAGCTGCTTTTGCAGATTCGCACAATTACTATGATGAATTAAGAAAGATGGTTAGATGTATTAATTCTGTTAAGAATGTTGATTTTGTAATTGTCGGAGGAGATGTGACCGAAACAGGTTTACTCAATCAATATGAAACATATTTAAATGAAATTTCTAGACTCAATTTAACTATTTGTGTAAAAACAGCAGATATAAAGACTCTCTGTTGAACGTTGCTATTGGTGTTGTGATAGATGTGTAACACAGTGTGAGGTAATATGAACTTGGCAATTATCGAAGCGGGAGAGATAGCGGACGTAAATAGCGAACGATTAAAAACTCCCAAGCATTTAATAAAAATCGGGAATGAATATTTAATCGAAAGAATAATTAAAATCGCCCGGAAAAACAGTATTCAGAAGGTTTGTTGCTTAGTTAATTCTAGCGATACCGAACTTAGAGAATATTTGTCAACAACCGATTTTGGAATACCTATCAAACTTATTATTCAAACTACAACCAGTACTTTACATAGCCTTTTCTTGCTTTCTCCTTTTCTTCTAAATGAACGCTTTTGTCTAGTAACAACAGATTCAGTTTTTACAGAAAGTGAATTCTCCGAGTTCTGTACTTTTTCTTCGTTGCAAGAAGAAGTAGATGGTTTTTTGGCAGTTAAAAGATATGATAATGATGAGAAACCTTTGTGCGTTGCTATGAATGAAGAGGATACAATTCTAAAATTCAGCGATTACAGAGAAGGTTATAGCTGGGTTACCGGGGGCATCTATTCTTTTTCCCCTAGAATTTTTTATGAAATGGAATACGCGCTGGAGACCGGTATATCTAAATTGCGAAATTTTCTGAGGCTTCTTGTTACTCGAAATTACTTATTGAAGGGATACACTTTTTCAAAAATTATTTCAGTTGATAATTTATCAGATATTAGAAGAGCAGAAGAATTTCTTAAGTCCGCTAATTAATAGTACAACGACCGAAATTTATGCTTGAGATATGAATTTCCAATTTCTTTATTAAATGAAATTTAGTGCCTTAGGTAGCACAATTGCTTGTGTTTCTTTTGCCGCCAAGTCATAAAAACAATAAAAAACCGCAGAGCGCGTAGCTTCGATTAGTTTTCTCACCCGAAGCTATCTCATTATTCTTATCAAGTTTGTATCTTAAGATTAGTTATCGAGACTTATCTTTTTTTTCACAGAAGACTTCGGTGAATAATTTAGTATGATAAAACATAAACGAACAGCTTTAGTACTTGGAAGCGGCGGGGCAAGAGGGCTAGCTCATATTGGCGTAATTAAAGCACTCGAAGAGAATTATGTACCAATTGATATAATTACGGGAACCAGTATTGGTGCTTTTATCGGTGGGTTGTATGCATCGGGTGTTTCTATTAAAGAAATGGAAAAAATAGTAGCCGAAGTTGATAAAGTTTTTGTCGCTAAAATTCTTGTCCCAAAATTATTTGCGCCCGGTTTAATCAACAATAAACGTGTTGTAGAATTTATTAAAGGAATGGTCGGGGATATCAAAATTGAAAACCTAAAAATTCCGTTTGCCTCCGTTGCGACTGATCTTATAACGGGTGAAGAAGTTGTATTTAACAAGGGAAGTCTGGCTGATGCAATTATGGCGAGCACAGCAATACCCACAATATTCCAGCCAGTGAAACTTAATAACCGATATTTGCTGGATGGCGGATTAAGCAATCCATTGCCAATTAGTGTCGCGCTCGAAATGAAAGCTCAGAAAATTATTGTAGTTAATGTTTCTCCAAACCCTAAAAGGATAACCGGTAAAATCAAAAAGAGAAAAACAGAAGAATTTAAGTCGTTGATTAAAACACTTCCAGAAATGTTCTCAAATATGTTGAATAACAATCTTCGCTTATCTGCTCGAATTGTTAACACGACTAAGAAAATGGATCTTGATGAAACTGAAGTTTACTCACCTACATTACTGAATGTATTTCTTCAATCAATCGCGATCAGTACTAACAATTTGATAGAGCAGCGACTTCTCCATTCTAAACCTGATGTTCTAATCTTGCCGAAGATTGAAGATTACGATATGCTTGAGTTTTATAAAGGAACTGAAATAATAAAGCGTGGTTATGACGAAGCAATTAAATCTCTGCCGAAGATTCATGAATTAATTGTTAAGCAGATAGCAAACCCCAAATGATGGTGTACTATGTTGAAAGCAACATATACTATAAAGACAAATTATAGAAAAGTGGTTTTATATTTATTATGTACATAAATTTGCCATGTAACTCTCTATTATGAAAAGGGGAAATTATGAATAACTCTTTTAGATATAAAAAAAGCACCTTATTAATAACACTTTTTTTTATAAATAACATAACCAGCATTTTTGCCCAATGGGAAAAAACAAGCTGTCCAGCTACATCACCTTCTTCATTCGCAGTAAGCGGTACTTGTGCATATATAAGTTCAGGTGAGAATATCTGGCGATCATTTGATAACTGCGGAAGTTGGGAATTATTTAACATCAATGCCGCGGATGTTAAGACAAACGACCTCATGATAGACGGAGATATAATTTACGTTTCCACTAATAAAGGAGTTTATTATTCGAAACTGACTGGTAACAATTGGCAATTGTTAAATTCAATTTTTGATAACAAAAAAATACGCAGTGTAAGAAGTGATTCCGGAGTTTTATATGTAATTCCGAGGGTGACGGTAGATATTTATAAATCAGAAGATAGAGGGAAAAACTGGAAAATTATTAATGATGGAATTTCCGGATTATATGTTACATCATTTATAGTATCGAATAATGAACTATACTTAACCACTTATAATGGTGTTTTCGTTTCAACAGACAGTGGCGAGAAGTGGATAAAAACGAATAGTTACATTGGGTCATACATTATCTCATCAGCGAAAGTAGATTCTCTTTTTTTTGCCGGAAGGTACTACTCGTACGGTTTTCAAAGTGAACCGCCACAATCAGATGGCGGTATTGTGGTATCAAAGAATATGGGCAAGAATTGGGCAAGTTTAACAATCCCTTCTTATGAACGTCGTTCTGTAAATTCACTTAGCTACAAAGACAGTGTACTATATTCTTCTTCTAAAGATCGAATAATGATTTCTCGTGATAGGGGAATAACATTCCGGGAGATTGAAATTCCCGTTACGGTTAGAAATTTTTCTTGGACATATCCGGAAGAAAAGTATCTTTACGTCGCAAATAGCAACGATGGTCTTTGGAGAATAAAAAGAGCAGACATCACCACGAATATTAATGAGGACGTGCGAATAGTATCCGACGACTTTAAGCTCAAGCAGAATTATCCCAATCCTTTCAATCCTTCTACTGTAATTGAATACTCGGTAAATAAAGATTCTTATGTTAAGGTGTCGATCATAGATGTATTGGGAAAGGAGCTCGCAGTTTTAGTAAATGGGGAAAGGAAAAAAGGATTTTATTCAGAAAAATTTGATGGCGGTAGTTTAAGCAGCGGTGTTTACTTTTGTGTACTAAGGGCTAATAATAAAGTTGAAACTAAAAAAATGATATTGCTGAAGTAATAACGGCAAAAATACAATCGAAATGTATGGCAAAAATCTTGGCATTTCATTTTTTAGACAATTGACTTCGTATACAATGGATTTTATGGTTATCGGTTACATCGTTGGAATTAATTATTCGCTGCAAGGCTCGTATTGGATTCTACTTCCGTGTTACTTTTTCACTCACGTTACGCATATATTCAAATAACTTCGCCACTAGGACACCAAGGCACTAAGAAATTTTGAATAAAAAAGTGAATTTTGATTTTTTACTTTGTGCCTTTGAGACTTGGTGGCAAAAAACTATTTCGTGCGTAACATGAGTTATTCATTCTTTATTATTCATTGAAAGGACATAAAAAACATGAGTAGTAATTAACGGTTATAATTTAGTTGTAATACAATTCACTACAGAAGGAGCGAGTGAATTGCGAGCAACTTCTAGTAGGTGTATTCAGAGTTGAGAAATTGAATTTTTAGAAGTGATCTAGCAGATCTAATTCGTGTTGCTCTTTGTGGTAGTTACTTTAGAATGTTATTATTTTATGCGCGTATTTTTAAGAGGCTGACTAAATTTATAATAACTGAATTATGGGAATGAGATGACAATTACAAAATCAGTTCTGAATAATAATGTTACTCTATCGATTGAGGGATCTATGGATACATTCCATAGTGTTCAATTATCAGATGAGCTGGATCAAATATTCTCCGAAGGAAAATTTAACATCTATTTTGATTTGAAAGAGCTTAGCTACATCAGCAGTTCCGGTTTAAGAGTCTTAATCGCTGCTCAGAAAAAAGCGACTGCAGCCGGGACCAAAATGGAATTCACCGGATTAAATGATACGGTGAAAGAGATTTTCAAAATAACCGGGTTCGATACAATACTTACTGTACGCTAGTTGCAACACTAACCTGAGCAAACTCGATTTTGATTTTCTAATCACGCATTGAGCTTCCTAACTAATCAAAAGAGGTGGTAGTCTTCTCCCCATTAAATTTACCTTAAAAAATCTTTCTTTCTTCATATATAATTGATATTTTCTTAGTGTAAGAGAGAACATTTTCTCACTAAAAGAAATGAGGGTTAAATGAAGTACCCTTCTTTGAAAAATTATATAAATGGTAGGGCCATCGAGGGAAGTGAAAGAATTATTGATGTAATTTCACCGCTGGATGGATCAATCATTTCAACAGTTCCTATATCCGGAATGGATGCTGTAAATCAAGCTGTACTATCTGCACAAAGTGCATTCCCAAAGTGGTCTGCAATGCCAATCAAAGAACGCTCGCAAGTATTTTACAAGTACAAAACTCTACTCGAAAAAAACATCAATGAACTTGCTGAATTGATCCACGAAGAAAATGGAAAAACTATTTCTGAAAGTATTGCTGAGATAGAAAAGAGCATTGAAGTAACCGAGTTTGCATGCTCGCTTGAACAGCTTGCTGCCGGCGAAGTAATGGAAGTTAGCAGAGGTGTTGAATGTAGAGCAGAACGCTATCCTCTTGGTGTAGTTGCATGCATTACTCCATTTAATTTTCCCAACATGGTTCCTAATTGGACAATTCCAAATGCGCTTGTATTAGGAAATTGTATGATTCTAAAACCTTCCGAGCATGTTCCAATAAGTGCTAACAGAATTGCAGAGTTGCTGAAAGAAGCCGGTTTGCCGGATGGTGTTTTTAATGTTGTTCATGGCGCGCAAGAAGTTGTAGAAGCAATATGCGATCATCCCGGAATTCAAGCTGTGTCATTCGTTGGTTCTACAAAAGTTGCTAAGATTGTTTATATCCGCGCTACATCAAACCTCAAAAGAGCTGTAACACTCGGCGGTGCTAAGAATCATCTTATTGTTTTACCCGATGCAAATGTTGGTATGACAGCTTCCAATGTAGCTGCATCAATGTCCGGTTGTGCCGGACAAAGATGTATGGCTGCTTCAGCAATGGTTGCAGTTGGAAATATTGATCATATTATTAACCAGCTTGTTGAAGAAGCAAAAAAGATTATACCCGGTAAGAATCTTGGATCAGTAATTTCTAAACAAGCCAAAGAAAGAATTGAAAACTTTATTACAGAAGCTGAACAAGCCGGCGCAAAGATTCTTCTTGATGGAAGAAACTGTGTAGTCTCTGGCAAAGAAAATGGATTTTATGTTGGTCCCACTGTAGTAGATTATGTTAAACCGGAAATGAGAATCGCAAAGGAAGAAGTTTTTGGACCTGTGCTTGCAATAATTAGAGCGGATAATGTTGATACAGCTCTTTCAATTCAGCAAAGTTCATTATACGGAAACGCTGCCGCAGTATTCACGCAAAGTGGAGGAATGGCAAGATATATTAGTGAACGAGCAAGTGCGGGAATGATAGGCGTCAATATTGGTGTTCCGGTTCCGCGCGAACCTTTCTCTTTTGGCGGATGGAACGAATCCAAGTTTGGAACTTGTGACATTACCGGCAAGAGTTCGATTGAGTTTTGGACTAAGCTGAAAAAAACTACAGTAAAGTGGAATCCGGAATCGCAAATTAACTGGATGAGTTAATAAATAGTATCAAGAAAATAGAAATTAGTAAGTAGTTGGAATATGAGTAACGTTAAAGAATACAGAGGCTATAAGGATTTGATAGTCTTTCAGACTTCATATCAACTTGCTTTGGAAATATTTGAATTAAGTAAGAGTTTTCCAAAAGAAGAAAAGTATTCCTTAGTAGATCAAATCAGACGATCTTCGAGATCCGTTTGTGCAAATATTGCTGAGGCTTGGTATAAAAGAAGATATCCTAAATTGTTTATTAGCAAACTAACAGATTCAGCGGGTGAAACCGGTGAGACCGAAGTATGGATTGATTTTTCATATAATCATCACTATATAAACGAAGAGCGACGAAGTAAACTACTGACAAAATATCATGAAGTAGGTAAGATGTTAAATAGTATGATCAATCAGCCCGAAAAATTTTGTTACTGATAACTACTTACTACATACTTTATACTTTTTTACAATAAGAAGAGGGTACGATTATGAGTCGAATAGTAAGGGGCGGTTTAATTCAGGCAACTCTTTCAATCTCATCTGAAGAGCCTATCGAAAAAGTAAAACAGTCCATGATCGAAAAACATTTGTTAATGATTGATCAAGCTGCTGAAAAAGGTGTTCAAATACTTTGTATGCAAGAACTTTTTTACGGTCCATATTTTTGTGCTGAGCAAAAAACCAAATGGTATTCGTTAGTCGAAAGCATTCCTAAAGGACCAACTGTTAAATTGATGCAAGAAATTGCCAAAAAACATTCCATGGTAATTGTCGTTCCTATTTACGAAGAAGAAATCAAAGGTGTTTATTACAACACTGCGGCTGTAATTGATGCAGATGGGAAATATCTTGGCAAATACCGCAAGCATCATATACCTCATTGCGATCCCGGTTTCTGGGAAAAGTTTTATTTCAAACCTGGCAATCTTGGTTTTCCGGTTTTCAAAACTGCTTATGCTGATATTGGCGTTTACATTTGCTACGATCGGCACTTTCCGGAAGGTGCTAGAGTTCTTGGACTAAATGGTGCTGAGATTGTTTTTAATCCGTCAGCTACTGTGGCTGGGCTTTCGGAATATTTATGGGAATTGGAACAGCCAGCCCATGCTGTAGCTAATGGATATTTTGTTGGGGCAATAAACCGTGTTGGAACAGAAGCACCTTGGAATATTGGTGAATTTTATGGTAAAAGTTATTTCTGTAGTCCGCGTGGAAAAATAATTGCCCAAGCTTGTAGAGACAAAGATGAGCTAGTTGTAGCTGATCTTAATCTCGACGAAATTCTTGAAGTTAGAAACGTTTGGCAGTTTTATCGAGACAGAAGACCGGAAACTTACGGAGCGATAACGGATATTCAGAAATAATCAGAATTCTTATTACTGATTACTTAATTCTTATTTCAAAACTGTTTATTAAAGAGGTATACTTTGACTCCCGAAGAAATTGTTGCAATTACTGCTAAGCATACTTATGGAACTTGGAGATATCAAAAAAACTGGACTCCATTAAATGTGGTAGATGCCGAAGGCTGTTATTTCTATGATGCAACTGGTAAAAAATATCTTGATCTTTCTGCTCAGCTAATGTGTGTAACGCTTGGTCATAAAAACAAGGCAGTTATACAAGCAATAGTTGATCAAGCAAATAAACTTGCTTATGCTGCTCCGGGATTTGCAACAGAAGTTCGTGCCGAGTTGAGCAAGCTGCTGTTGGAAGTGTTACCAAAAGGTTTAGAAAAATTTTATTTCTCGACATCCGGAACAGAGGCAAATGAAGCAGCAATTAAAATTGCAAGAATGTACACCGGTAAATACAAAATTATTTCCCGCTATAATTCATATCATGGTTCTACAGCAGCTTCAATTGCTGCAACCGGAGATCCGAGAAGATGGGCAGTAGAACCTTCCGGCAAAATAGATGGAGTAATCTTTGCGCCGGAATGCAATTGCTATCGCTGTCCGCTAAACCATTCATATCCGGAGTGCGAAATTGCTTGTGCAAATTACATTGAGCACATGATTAAAAATGAGAACAATGTTGCGGCGATTATTCTTGAACCCGTTGTTGGAACAAATGGAATCTTAATTCCGCCAAAAGAATATTTGCCGAGATTAAGAAAGATTTGCGATGATAATAATGTGTTGCTTATTACTGATGAAGTAATGAGCGGATGGGGAAGAACGGGAAAGTGGTTTGCTGTTGATCATTGGAATGTTGAACCGGATATTCTCACTACCGCAAAGGGAATTACTTCGGCTTACGTTCCTTTGGGGCTTACGGCAACAACAATGAAAATAGCCGATTATTTTAACGATCATTATTTCTCTCACGGACATACGTATGAAGCTCATCCGTTAACATTAGCTCCGGCTATAGCCGCGATTAATGAACTCAGAAATAACAATTTAATAGATCGTGCTGTTGAGATGGGGGAATACCTTGGTGAAAAATTAAGAGCTCTGAAAACAAATCATCCAGCGATTGGTGATGTGCGCGGCATTGGACTTTTTTATGCCGTAGAGTTAGTTAAGAACCAAAAAACCAAAGAGCTCTTTAATACTAAGGAAGATAAAGTTAACGGAAAGCCGCTGCTGGTTGATAAAATTTCGGCAGAGATGATGAAGCGGGGCGTTTATGTTCAATCGTGGGTAAGTCATTTTGTTATTGCGCCCCCTTTAATAATTACAAAAGAAGAAATTGATTTCGCTGTTGCTAAATTTGATGAATGCTTAACAATTGCTGACGAAGCATTAAATAGTTAATTGTCCTTTTTCACTGTTCAGATTGGAATTAATCTATGAAAAACATCGCTCCAAAACTTGCGGGTGAACAATACGAGAAAAATTTTTCTGATCTGCATCCACCGTTTTCTCAGAGTGCTGCAACTGCAGAAGCAAACCGATGCCTCTACTGCTACGATTCTCCATGCATGAAAGCTTGCCCGACTCACATTGATATCGCGACATTTATCAAAAAAATTTCTTCCGGAAATTTATTTGGCTCTGCCAAAACGATTTATGAATCCAATTGGGTACCTCTTACTTGCGCAAAAGCTTGTCCCGTTGCGATGCTTTGCGAAGGCGCTTGCGTTTATCATGCCAAGGGTGAAAAGCCGATTGAGATTGGGAGATTACAGCGTTTTGTAATAGATAAATATTTTGAAGACGGAATGCGTCCTTTATTTCCTAAGGCCCCAAAGAATGGAAAATCTGTGGGCGTTGTTGGTTCTGGGCCGGCGGGTTTAGCATGCAGCGCTGAACTTGCACTCATGGGTTATGATGTTACCATTTATGAAGCAAGTAAAGTGCCGGGCGGATTAAACACATGGGGAATAGCACCATACAAGATGAGAAGAGAAGATAGTTTGAAGGAAGTTGAATTGGTAAAAAGTTTTGGAGTAAATCTGAAGACAGAAGTTACGATTGGCAAAACATTAAAAGTTGATGAACTCTTGAAACAACATGATGCAATATTTCTTGGAGTTGGTTTAGGTGAAAGTCCGCAGTTATCAATACCCGGAGAAGAATTATCCGGTGTTGTTGGTGCGCTAGATTTTATCGAAAAGGTTAAATCGGAAAATTGGCAAGATGTTCCGGTTGGAAAACGTGTTGCAGTTATAGGTGCCGGCAACACATCAATAGATGCGGCCACTGAAGCCAAGCGGTTAGGAGCAGAACAAGTTTACATTATTTATCGAAGAAGTGATGTCGAAATGTCTGCTTACGATTTTGAATATGATCTTGCAAAGAAAGATGGAATTGCTTTCTATTTTCTTACTTCACCTAAGAGAATTATCGGTAAAGATTCTGTTGAAGGAATTGAATGTGTAAAAATGAAACTTGGTGAACCTGATAAACGTGGAAAAAGAAAGCCGGTTGCAATTCCAGATTCGGAATTCACAATTCCGGTTGATATGATTATTAAAGCAATTGGGCAAGAAACAAAATCAAGTTTTCTTAGTGCGATTCCAGATCTAAATCTTGATGAAGAAGGCTGTGTTATTGTTGATCAAGTTTCTTTTCAAACAACAAATCCACAAATATTTGCCGGAGGAGATTGCATTAACGGCGGCAAAGAAGTTGTAAATGCTGCTTACGATGGTAAACACGCAGCTCGCGGTATTGATTATTACTTGACAAAGAAATAGAACACGGAAAAACACGGATTAAGCAGATTTACTAGGAAAAAACTATGCTATATGAAGAATTAACTAGTAAAATTATTGGGGCTTATTTTAAAGTATATAATACTCTTGGTTACGGATTTTTGGAAAAGGTATACGAAAATGCACTCAGGATTGAATTGATGAAATTAGGTCTTAAGGTTGAGCAACAAAAGAATATAAAAATTTTTTATGATGGGCTTGATGTCGGTGAGTATTTTGCTGACTTAATAGTTGATGATATAGTTATTCTTGAACTCAAAGCTGCAGAAAATTTGTGCGAAGAACACGAAGCACAACTATTAAATTATCTTAAAGCAACTGATAAGGAAGTTGGTTTATTATTTAACTTTGGAAAAGAAGCAAAGTTTATAAGAAAAATTTATTCAAACGAAATTAAAAAATCAGCGGTGATTCGCTAAATCTGCGTTTATCCGTGTTCTATTAGAATATATATTGAGGTTGCATATGGTTGATCTTTCAATTGACTGCGCGGGAATAAAATCTCCTAATCCTTTTTGGCTTGCATCTGCACCGCCTTCTAATTCCGGCTATCAAAATTGTAGAGCATTCGAACAAGGCTGGGGCGGTACTGTTTGGAAAACTATTGGTGAACCGGTGATGAACGTCTTTAACCGTTATGGCGGATTAGATTATAACGGTCAAAAGATTTTTGGATTGAATAACATAGAACTTATTAGCGATAGACCAATTGAAGTTAATTTCAAAGAAATTGCTGAAACGAAAAGGCTTTGGCCGGATAGAGCAGTTGTTGTTTCTTTGATGGTCGAGTCTAAAAGAGAAACTTGGCATGACATTGTTAAACGAACAATTGATACGGGCTGTGATGGAATTGAACTGAACTACGGTTGCCCTCATGGAATGAGTGAACGGGGAATGGGTGCGGCTGTTGGTCAAGTTCCGGAATATTGTAAGATGATAACTGAATGGGTTACAGAAGTTTCAACAATTCCCGTAATAGTGAAGCTGACTCCAAACATCAGCAATATTCAATTGCCTGCACGCGCTGCTCGAGCCGCTGGCGCTAATGGTATTTCTCTCATCAACACAATTAACAGCATCATCGGTGTTAATCTTGATACGTTCGAATTGAAACCGAACGTTGGAGGATTAGGCGGACATGGCGGTTACGCCGGTCCGGCTGTAAAACCAATTGCACTTCATTTGCTGTCTCAAGTTGCTCTTGATAAAGAAGTAAATCTTCCAATCTCCGGAATTGGCGGTGTAAGTAATTGGCGGGACGCTTTAGAATTTATTCTGCTTGGCGCTTCTAGCGTGCAAGTTTGTACTGCCGTAATGCATCACGGTTTTAGAATCGTTCATGATATGATTGATGGAATGTCCAACTGGATGGAATCCAAAGGAATAACTTCATTAGATCAGATTAGGGGCAAATCACTTCCTCGTATAAACGACTTTGGAAATTTTGATTTGCTAAACAGAACAATTGCAAGAATCGATCAATCGAAATGTATCCATTGCAATTTATGTTACATCGCTTGTGAAGATACAGCCCATCAGTGTATTGATCTTACTCAAGAAAACGGACACAGCAAAACAGAAGTGCGCGAACAAGACTGCGTTGGCTGTGCATTATGCTCATTAGTCTGTCCGGTAGAGAATTGTATTTCCATGGTCAGAATTGATGATGGTTCAGCATCGAAAACATGGAATCAGTTAACTGAAGAGTTTAAACAAAGCGGAACGCCAATGACTTGGGAAAATCTAGCGGAGTTTCAGCATAAGCATGGCATTGAAATACATTAACAGGTGAGTTTGAGCTAGTTATGATTAAGAGAGGAAAATCGAAAGCACAACTAACTTTAAATAAGCGTATAGAAGAACTGATCTTTACACTTCGCGGAGAAAAGGTAATTCTTGATAGCGACCTAGCAGCAATATATGGTGTAAGTACAACTAGATTGAACCAGCAAGTAAAAAGAAATAAGGAAAGATTCCCGGACGATTTCATTTTCTCTCTTACTAAAAAGGAATTCGATACTTTGATGTTGCAATTTGCAACATCAAATCCAACACGAGGCGGAAGAAGAAAACTACCATATGCTTTTACAGAACATGGCGCTATAATGGCCGCAAATATTTTGAATAGCAGTAAGGCAGTTCAGATGAGCGTGCTTGTTGTTCGTGCGTTTGTTCAAATCCGGAAAAATATTGTTGTTTATAGTGAACTACACAAAAGGTTAATTGAGATTGAGCGGAAAGTCGTTAATCATGATAGTGATATTCAAGCAATTGTAGAAGCTATTCGGCAACTAATGGATACACCCGAAAAATCTAAACGTACTTATGGTTTCAAGATTGAAGAACAAAGAGCTAATTATTCTGCTAAAAGAAAAACTAACAAAGTGAAATAAATACTTGAATCGAGGTATAAAATGTCTTTACTAATTAAAAATGGAAGAATCATTACGGCTGAGCAAGATTACATAGCCGATATATATGTTGAGAATGAAAAGATTACTACAATCGGTACTGCGCTAAATCTTCAAGCTGATAAAACTATTGACGCAAAGGGGAAGTACGTAATTCCCGGCGGCATAGATGTACATACTCATCTCGATATGCCCTTTGGCGGAACAACTTCGAGCGATGACTTTGAAACCGGAACAATCGCAGCAGCTTTTGGCGGAACCACTTCCTTAATTGATTTCGCAATTCAGCCTAAAGGAAAAAGTATGAGAGAAGGGTTGGATATCTGGCGCGGCAAAGCTGAAGGAAAAGCGTGTATCGATTATGGATTTCATATTATTATAACCGACTTGCCCGATGAACGCATAAGTGAAATGGATGATATGATTGCGGAAGGTGTGACCAGTTTCAAACTATTCCTTGCATATCCAAATGTGCTTATGGTTGATGATGCAACAATATTCAAAGCCTTGAAAAAGACTTCACAAAACGGAGGCTTGGTTTGTATGCATGCGGAAAACGGAATGGTGATCGATCACATTGTAAAAGAAACTGTTGCTAAAGGAAATCTATCTCCGTTGTATCACGCGTTAAGCAGACCAGCCGCAGCCGAGGGCGAATCTACAAACAGAGCGATTGCATTAGCAGAAATGGCCGGAAGCCCAATCTATATTGTTCATCTTACTTGCAATGATGCTTTAACTAAAGTGAGTGAAGCAAGAAAGAAAGGTCTGCCGGTTTATGCCGAAACTTGTCCTCAATATTTGTATTTATCAATAGATGATATTTCGAAACCGGATTTTGAAGGCGCTAAATATGTTTTCTCTCCTCCGGTAAGAGAAAAGTGGAATCAAGAAAAACTTTGGAACGGATTACAGCATAATGATCTGCAAGTTGTATCAACGGATCATTGCCCATTTAATTTTAAAGGTCAAAAGGAATTAGGCAAAAACGACTTTACAAAAATTCCAAATGGCGGACCGGGATTAGAAAACCGAATGCACTTGATCTATCAAGGCGGAGTTAACGATAAACGATTTTCATTGAACAGGTGGGTAGAATTAACATCTACAAATCCGGCTAAAATATTTGGTATGTATCCTCGCAAAGGAACGATTGCACCCGGTTCCGATGCAGATATAGTAATTTGGGATCCGCAGAGGGAACTTACAATTTCAGCAAAGACTCATCACATGAGAGTTGACTATTCTATGTTTGAGG
>CAZEDR010000069.1:0-13982 GCA_964510975.1 uncultured Melioribacter sp.
AAAGATGATGAATATGTAATTACCGAAGAGGGCAAGATTGCAATCGTTGATGAGTTTACCGGCCGTGTTCTCCCGGGAAGAAGATATTCCGATGGATTGCATCAAGCTATTGAAGCTAAAGAAAATGTACACGTTGAACGGGATACGCAGACACTCGCAACTATTACACTTCAAAATTATTTCCGCTTGTACAGAAAACTTGCCGGTATGACCGGAACAGCGGAAACTGAAGAGGGTGAATTTTTCGAAATCTATAAATTGGAAGTTGTTGTAATTCCTACGAACAAGCCGATAACACGTAACGATGAAGATGACGCGATATACAAAACCAAACGTGAAAAGTATAACGCAATCATTGAGAAGATTAAAGAGTTAAAAGAACAACGCAGACCGGTTTTAGTTGGAACAACAAGCGTTGATGTTTCGGAAACATTAAGCCGTATGCTTAAGAGACAAGGTGTTCAGCATAACGTTCTTAACGCTAAGCAGCATCAGCGTGAAGCTGAAGTTGTGGCTTTTGCGGGACAGCCTGGCGCGGTTACAATTGCTACAAACATGGCTGGCCGTGGTACAGATATTAAACTTGGTGCCGGTGTTGTTAGTGCTGGCGGTCTTTACATTCTTGGAACCGAGCGCCACGAAGCAAGACGTATTGATAGACAGCTTCGCGGAAGGGCCGGCCGTCAAGGTGATCCCGGTACAACAAAGTTTTACATCTCTCTAGAAGATGATTTGATGCGTTTGTTCGGCAGCGATAGAATTACGAACGTTATGAGTAAAGTTGGAATGGAAGAAGGGGAAGCCATTGAACATTCTCTCATAACAAAATCTGTTGAACGCGCGCAAAAGAAAGTTGAAGAAAACAACTTTGCAATTCGTAAACGTCTGCTTGAATATGATAACGTAATGAACCAGCAACGCGAAGTTATTTATGTAAGAAGAAAACAAGCACTTGAAGGTGAAAGATTAAGAGCCGAAGTTTTAGATTATCTGGAAGAATATATTGATGACCTTGTAGAAAAGCATTACGAGGCGGCAGAAATAGATCAGCTTCGCGAAACCATCCTTCAGCACTTACTTGTAGATTTCAAAATTGAGCCAAAGGATTGGCAAGATTTAGGTAAAGATGGTGTTAAAGAAAAAATAATAGAAGCAGCTACGGATTTTTATAAACGCAAAGAAGAAATGCTGGGCAGCGATTTAATGTCCCGCTTAGAACAATATGCAGTTCTTAATGTAATTGATAATAAGTGGCGCGAACATCTTCGTGAAATGGATGATCTTAAAGAGGGAATTGGATTACGTGCTTATGGACAAAAAGACCCGTTGCTTGAATACAAGGGAGAAGCGTATACTTTATTTGTTACTTTGCTTGGTGAACTAAGAAATGAAGTTGTTTCTTTCTGTTTTAAGTTTTGGCCGCAAGCTCCGGCCGAAGTCCAAAACAGAAAAGCCGCGCCGACAACTAGAATGAGAACAATAAAAGATTCTGCAGATAATTTAGGATTACGAAATCAGCCGGCGGAAGGTTCGGAAGCTGGAAAGCATAAACCGATTCGCGTTGAAGAAAAAACCGGAAGAAATGAACCATGCCCTTGCGGAAGCGGGAAAAAATTCAAAAATTGCCATGGACTTACTGCATAAGAGGTTTTAATGAAAAAAATTGAAGCAATAATCCGTCCTTTTAAGCTTGATGATGTAAAGGAAGCTTTGCTGGAAGAGGGAATCCGTGGAATGACTATTACCGAAGTCCGCGGTTACGGCAGGCAGAAGGGACATAAAGAAACATACCGAGGAAGCGAATATCAAATTGAGTTCGTTCCTAAGTTAAAAATTGAAATTATTGTTGAAGATAAATTAGCAGAGAAAACTATTGCTGCTATTCTGCGAACAGCTAAAACCGGTCAAGTTGGCGATGGTAAAATTTTTATTTCGGAAATCTCCGACGCGATTCGTATAAGAACTGATGAATCCGGCGAAGCAGCATTATAAAATTATGATGGTACTTAAATCTGAAAAGTTAGTACTAAAGTCCAACATATTATAGTTATTTATTAACACCGCTTAAGCGTGGTGCTAATGCAAGCATATTTAACTAGGGCTTTAGGCCAATTTTTTTTACAGTACTAAATAAAACAATTTGTTGTATATAGAATTACTCAAATCACTAAATAAGGCTAAGCGCATACACTTTTCTACTATCTACTAATAAACAGAGTTGATAATGTTTTACTCAATAAGCAAGAAACTCTTTGCGCTTCTTCCTTTTGCCTTTTTATCCATAGCATTCTCCGGTTGCGGCGTTTACAGAAATTTTACCACTTACTTTAATACTTACTACAACGCCAAAACTATCTTCGATCAAGTTGAAGAAGACATCCAAAAAAAGAAAGTTGATGTGTTTGCATTTCGTGATGACTTGCAAGGAAATCAACAATTAGGCGGCCAGCCCTCACTATATCGTACCGGACAAAACACCGGCTATAATCCAAATCTTGGAATGCAGAGCGGCACTCAATATGGATCTCAAACCGGAGGCCAATATGGAAACCAAACCGGCAGTCAAGCCGGCGTAAGCATGTACAGCGGAAATGCCAATCAAGATTTAACCAAAGTGATTGAAAAGTGTTCGAAGATACTTCAGTATGAAAAGGAATCATCATACTTCCCGGATGCTTTATTCATGATTGGAAAGGCATTGTATTATCAGCAAGAGTACAGTAAAGCGCAAAGAAAGTTTACAGAGCTCGCCGGGCTGGGAGAAACAGATTACGCAAATGAAAATAAATTATGGCTTGCTAAAACAAATTTACAATTGCGCAATTTTGATGAAGGACTGAATCAGTTAGAGGAAGTTAAAAAGAATGCCCTCGAAGATGATGACGAAAAATTGTTCAGCGAAGCTGTTATAACTAAAATTTCTTTTTTAATCTTCAGAGAAGAATTGCCCAAGGCCGTAATTGAATGTAAAGAGTTTATTTCCTCATCGGATAACGATGCGATGAAGGGCCTTGTTGCTTATCAGCTTGGGAAAATTTACCAGAGTTTAAGTGATGAACAAAACGCTCTTGATACTTACGCATCGGTACTGACTTACGGCCCGACATTGGAAGTAGAACTGCGCAGTAAATTAGAGCATGCAAGATTGCTAAAACAATTATCGAAGATTGAGCAAAGCGAAGATGAGCTGTCAACAATGCGCGACCAAGGAAAATTCAAAAATAATCTTGACGAAATAAATATTGATCTTGCACAAATATATTTTGAAACAAGTCGTGCCGAAGAAGCAGTTGATTTGTTGAAAGATGTTGATACTACCTATAAGATGCTGCCAACATCCGGAATTGCCAGTATGAAACTTGGCGAAGTATATGAATTTGCGATTCGTGACTACGATAGCTCTTATAAATATTATACCAAAGCCGTTTCCTCTCTTGCTTCAAAGCCAATAAAAGATAGAGCTTATGAACGCGCCGGTAATTTCGATCGGTATTTCAAATTGAAAAATGAAATGTATGGTCTGAATCAGAAGTTGACCTACATTAAAGACCGCCGATTATTCGAAAGAGATTCTATTGATTACGCTTTGGCATTTAATGAATTTGATGTAGAGAATAAGCGAATTGAAGAGGCGAACAAAACTAGTAGTTCGCAATTGGCTAATTCGCAAGAGAGCCAAGAAGCTGCACGACAACAACAAGTAGTTCAACAGCAAAGGCTGGATCAGCAGAAAGAAATTGAGAAGAAAAGAAGTCTTGGTATTAACGAACCGTATCCTCTTAAATTATTGATTGCGTTAGGTAAAGCTAAGAAACCGGAAATGCCGAAAGAAGATGAGAAATCAATTAACTCGACATATGCCAATAATTTATTTAACCAAGGAAGTCTATTCTTTTCGGAAATGGATTATGCCGATTCCGCTTTCATTTATTTTAATAGAATATTGACCGATTACAAAGACAGTACTATAATTCCGCAGACACTCTTCTCTTTAGCCACTTATTACGAAACTAAGAATGATACTGTAAAAGCAGATAGTCTCTACAAAGAGATATATGATCAGTATCCGAAGGATAAGCTATACCAAGTAGTTGGAGAAAAATTAGGATTGCTAAAAAAAGAAGATAAAAAGGTAGAAGTGGTATCGGAAGATCCGGCAGAGCCCCTTTATGTGAAAGCGGAAGAACTCTATTATAATAAAAACTATTCCGAGGCTATCGATAGTTTCAAAGCAATTAGTAAAAACTTTCCCAAATCTAAGTTCTCTTCAAAATCCATTTACTATGCCGGGTTAATTTATGAGGAACAAAAAAACTATGACTCTGCCGCTGTTGCTTACGCAGTTTTAGCAAAAGATTTTGCTGCTGATCCCGTTGCTAGATATGCAATTCCTAAGTATGAAGAGTATAAAAACGAAAAAGAGAAAATTAGAAAAGCGGAAGAGGAGGTAAAGAAAGCAGAGGAATTGAAGAAGAAGGAAGAAGAAGACAAACTAAAAGCCGAACAGAAAGCTGTTGAAGAATCAAAAGTTGCAAATCAACTGCCGGTTGTAAAAGATAGCTCAATTGTTTCGGATACTGCAAATGTACTAAAGGAAGATAAAACCAGAAAGAAACAATCTTATTTAGATAGATTGAAAGCTGATGCCGATACTACCAAAAAAGTAATTGAACAACCCGTGATTAGTGACGACGCTCCAATTAGGAGTATGCTCAAAACAGTATTGCCAAAGGCAAAAAAGGATTCGACAGCTCAACCAACAAAACCAGTGGTAGTTCCAATGGAAAAACCGGCTGAACCGGATACAACAAAAAAGTGATATAAGATTAACACGAAAGAAATTAATGATTTCCCGTAAAAGAGTTCTTGATATGATTGAGGATGGGGAGGGGCTAAATGTTGAATATAAACAGAGATTTTCTTCTCATGAGAAGATAGCAAAAGAAATAATTGCCTTCGCAAATACACGCGGAGGCTTTTTGTTTGTTGGTGTTGACGATAATAGAAAAATCTATGGCATTGCCAGCGAAAAGGGAGACAACGATTTAATTAAAGAAGTAGCCGAAAAGTATTGCGAGCCAAGAGTCGATGTCAATCTCGAGTGCATGAATATTGACAAAAAAGATATTCTTGTGGTTGAGATTCCGGAATCGTGCAATAAACCTCACAGAATTCAAGACTACAAACCCAGCCTCGATTTAAATACAGCTTCCGTTTATGTCCGCGTAAATGATAAAAGCGTTCTTGCAAGCAAAGAAATGATCAAGATTCTGCAGACACAAGCGCGCGGCAAATCGCTTGAGCATTATGAAGTTGGTTCGAGCGAGAAAATCGTATTCGGCTTTTTAGATAAGAATGAAAAAATTTCCGTAAAAGAATTAGGCAAGCTTGCTAATATTTCGGATAGAAGGGCGTCTCGTACTTTAATAAAACTTGTTAGGGCAAACATTCTGCTGATTCATACCAAAGACAATGGGGAAAGTTATTTTACTTACACTGGATAGATTATTTACCAGAGTTGTTGAAGTTACTCTCTTTGTGCTTTTGTAACTTGGCGGCAAAAGAAAATATAAGAAATTGAGCCACAAGGGCACTAAGTCACAAAGTTTGAATAAGGATAATTCACAAAATTCATCTTATGCGTAACTTCAGTGAGTTATCAAATATTCTTCGTAAATCAAAAATAGAAACTCCATAAGCTACCGCAACATTTAACGACTGCTTCGTTCCATACTGAGGAATCTCTAAAGAGAAATCGCAAAGATCGAGTAAATCTTGCGAGACTCCGGTAATCTCATTTCCGACAATTAAAGCCATAGGGAAATTATCTTGCGGAAAATTATAATGAGGCAAGCTGTTTTCGGTTAATTCAAGCGCGCCGATCTTTACACCTTTAGCATTTAGACTAAGAATAACTTCTTTCGCATCCTTTACGTATTCCCAAGCTACACTTTTTTCGGAACCGAGCGCTGTTTTGAGCACTTCTTTTTTAAGCGGGGATGGAGTATATCCGCAAAGAAAAAGTTTTTCAATCATTGCACCATCGGAAGTACGGAAAATTGATCCAACATTATAGCTGCTTCTAATGCTGTCAAGTATTACATAAACCGGAAGTTTTTTTACTTGTTCAAGTTTTTCTAGTGTAGCTCTGTTTTGCGAAATTTCGTCGTGAGTAAGTTTGCGCATAAATTAATTTGTCTTATATGTTAGCCGCAATCCTATAATTCCGATTACGATTAGGAAAATGAAAAAAACTCTTAGCAATTCTCTCGGTTCGTTAAAATAAATCATCCCATAAATAGCAGTACCAACAGCTCCTATGCCGGTCCAAACCGCATAAGCTGTGCCGATAGGTAGTGTCTTTACTCCTAGTGAAAGAAAAACATAACTTAGAATCATTGCTATTGCAGTGAAAATTGAGGCGCGAAGCTGAGTAAAACCTTCGGAATATTTTAATCCAACTGCCCAGCTAATTTCAAAAACCGAGGCAATTAAAATGTAGAACCAATTCATTTGAATCCTTGCTGAGCAACATCGAGGTAAGACTCCAGCGGTTTTGAGTTTAAGTAGAAATTCACTTTATGCAAATCTGCAAACTGTTTAGCAGTCTCATTCAGCTGTTCACGAATTCGCGGTATATCGCAAGTGCCGTTAATAGTCAATTCACCATTAAGATAAACATCTGCAACTCCGCCGGCAATAGTTACTTGAAAAAGCATCAGTTGAATACCTTTAACGTAATTCTTTAGCTCTTCAGTATCCTTAGTATTTAGCAATTCTGTAATGGCTGATTCAAGAGGCGACTTTTCAACTTTCACGTCTCTTTCAATTGCAACGAGCAAATCGTTGCAACCTATAACTTTCCCCTGGTGTTTAGAGGCGTCTAATGCTATTAAATAAATTTTTATTTCTTTCCCAAAGCCATCTTCGCTCTTTTTAGAACAAGCAAACGAAATTATGACTAAGCCTAATACAACCAGTAAACTAATTGTTTTCATGCCCGTGACAGTTTGTTTCTATACGAAAGATAGTAAGTTACACTCACTTCTTCACTTTGAAATAGACAGTGTCGGCAATCATAGAACCGAAAACACCGATGGCGTCTCCGTCGATATTAATTTTGGGTTCATGAAAATTGCCGTCAAACTCTTGAACTCCCCTGTAAGTTAAATTATATAAGCGAAAATTTTCATCCGCTGCATAAACGATCATTCTGTAACGACTATAAAACCATATCGAAATCCAGTTGATATCGTACTCAATAGTTGATGCAGTTGGATTTACGTTCTGAATTTGTCGCTGTGTAAATTTATATCTGTCCAAATTTTTTACTACGTCTTCTTGTTTAACCTCTACATAAGAGTTGTTATAAATGAAGGTGGTATCGCTTGCATCCAAAGCAACTAAAGAAATTGGATAGTAAGTAGTTCCCGGTGAAAGATTCAGCTTAAGCGGAATCTCTTTTAGGTTGCCTAATGCATCTTTCTCTCGGTAGCTCAACTCTCCATTTACAGTATTCTCTTTAATAATATAGAAACCTTTCGCCGGGGTTTTAGTGACGGAAGTTGCCGTAAGCATAACACCATCAATCTCTGCGGAAATTGAAAGCTTATAACTTCTATCGTATTCCACTATCCAATCTTTACCATTGTACTGGTAAGAAAATTTGGAAGGATTGTAACTCAATTTGTAAGCTTTTCCTGAAGCAAGATCGGTGATGTTTAAATCGGCATCAACAATAAAAAGTGTTTTTGGATTTGGCTGTGTGTTGATGGGAATATTTCTTGATATGCTAATTCCGGAAACCGGTTGTCCCGGATAAAGGATTGCCTGCATAACAATTTTTGGCTCGAATGTCTGCTCAAGCTCAACAGTGCTTTCGCCACAAGAAACTAAGAGACCAAACGAAACAATAAGCAGAATGTTTTTTAGCGATACTACTCTCATATCCATCCTTAAAATTTTACTGTTATACCAATGCTGGGAAGTATTGGAAACATATACTGATTCTCAATCTCTTGTTTTATCATCCCATTCTTAATTTCATTTTTATATTGAATGAACCAGACGTTCTTTCTGCTGAAAAGATTAAATACTTGCAGATACGGAGAAAGGCTCCATCCTTCATACTTAATATCGTAAGTCAAACTGAAATCAAACCGTGAGTAGTATGGCAAATTGTAAGTGTTAATATCCGAAGGATAAAGTGCAATCGAGTTTTTGTTTGTTTCCCAATCCGGAAGCTGATTCATCAAATAAACCGATCCGGGAAGAGTAATAGGCTGGCCTGAAAGAAATGTAAAGTTTAGCCCGAGTGTCCAGTGATTTTCCGGATGAATTAATTTCTCGCCTCGGATTTCCTTCATGAAATTATCAAGGTCAACGTTCGCAATTATGTTAATGGCGTGTGTTCTATCGTGTCTCGGTTCAAATGAATTCCCTTGATTAATTTCATCTAGAGTAAAAAGTGTCTTTGAGAAAGCATAAGAAATCCAGCCAGAAATTGCACCGGCTTCTTTTCTAAGAAGAAACTCAACTCCGTAAGAATTCCCGTCACCCCGGTTAAATAATCCTTTCTGATTATTGTAAATCGGCAAGTTATCGGAAGTATATGATTCGGGGGAAACATCGGTTATAAATGTTTGATTGTAGGAATAAATATTTTTGTAACTCTTTATATAAGCTTCAACTTCAAGTTCCAGCTTATCACCTATAGCTCTTTCATACCCAAGAATAAAATGATTAGAGCTTGAGCCGGAGACGTATTCATCGGCTGTAGTCCAAATACTAATGAAGAACAATCTTGGAATTCTATTTGCGTACTGATGAAAAATTCCGGAAGAGAATTTAAGGTTTGCTTGTTCACTCAATCTGTATTTAATTGTGAAGCGCGGATCAAAATTTCTAAAACTTTTCTCTGATTGAAGGTAATCAGCTCTCAATCCGGCTTCAATATCCCAAAGAATAGTCGGTTTCCAGCTTGTTGAGCCGTAAACTGAATACAATTTTCTTGTTCTCATCACATCAACTTTTCCACCCGGAAAATCTTGTTTTAATCCGCCGTAAACATTTTTCTGCTCGAAGCCGAACTTGAAATTAAGATTGTCGTTATAGAAATATTCAATAGCACCCTTAATCGTAAGATCGTTTATTTCATTTGTTTCTTTTACTTCAACAGCGCTGAAATTAAAATCGGATTTGAACTTGCTTGCAGTAATCCAAAAATTTCCAAACAGATTTGGTGAAAAGATTGTACGCCAGTTAACACTGCCGGTTAGGTTTCCCCAAACGTAATCAAAGCCGAGGGATTCCGGGCGTTTCTTGTCGAGCAGAAAACTGAGATCGTCGTTGCTGCCGAAGAAACTAACGCTAAGTTTATTAGATTGGCTCAAATCAAAATATGCTTTGAAGTTTCCATCTATGAAATAATAATCGGGAAGTTCATCCACCCATTTAGCAAGGGTTTGATCGAAGTAGGTACGTCGAATTGAACCGGAGATAGAGCCTATGTCACCAATCGGTCCGGATAGAGTTGTGCTTAGCGAAAGCAAACTCATTTGTGCTTGTCCTTCAAAATTATTTCTGTTGCCATCTTTGTTGGTAATATTGATTACTGAAGAAAGCCGGCCACCATATTCAGCACCAAAACCACCTTTGTAAACTTCTACTTTTTTAATCGCTTCCGTATTAAATGTAGAGAACAAACCAAATGCATGTTCCGGATTGTAGACATCGGTGCCGTCCACCATAAATAAATTTTGATCGGGAGTTCCACCGCGAACATAAATGGCTGAAGAGAAATCTGAAAGAGGAACAATCCCGGGCAAAGTTTGTAGAGTTCGCAAGAGATCGGCTTCAACTACGCGCGGCACTTTTGCAATTTGAGCCGGAGATAAATCAATTTTAGAAACCGGTTTATTAAAAAGTTTATCTATAATTCTGGTTGAATCAGCTCGTATTACAATTTCATCACCTTGTATGTCTTCTTGTTCGAGTTTTACATTTAATTCTTTTTCCTCTCCTGTCTTTATAGAAACTTTTGTAGCCAATGATTTATATCCAACATAGCTTATCCTGAGTTCATAATTTCCGGAAGGAATTTTTGGAATAACGTAGTATCCGGTAATGTTAGTATTAGCACCGCGATTTATTGATTTTATATAAACATTGGCGCCTATTAATCCTTCGCCGGAAGCTTTATCATAAATGAAACCGCTTAAGGATGATTCTGCATTTTGCGCAAGTGTAGGATACGCTTGCCAGCTCATTAATAGAAGTAAAATAAGAATAGAGTGTTTTTTCATTAGATGTAATGGTTTAATGTGAATAAAGGCGAAGCGAATCTAAGTAGTTCCCGAATACTAAACAAGCCAACTAATTGTTGACTTGTTTTTTATCAATATGAAGTTTATGTAAGAAGCGGTGCACAATAGGTGCGAAGATAATCCCAACAGTTACCAGGAAAACTATTCCGGAAAAAAGAGCATAGAAAGAAGCAAATATTTTTCCGGCGTCGGTTTTTAATTCTGCTACGGGTCCCATTCCTCCTAAAATCATTGATGCATTCAACAATGAATCAACCCAGTTTATCCCTTCGAGAAAATGGTAGCCTATTATTCCAATTACTAAGGAAGCCAAGATAATTATGAAGCCGAATGAAAAATGGTTTACGATACGTTTTGCGTACAGTTGTGTAGGAAGCAAAGGCTCGCTGTTATGTTCAAAGTGAAATTTTTTCATACGTATTATTACTTTCTGTTGGGTTATTTTCTTGTAATAGTTTTTATGTAAAGCTGTTCCTCGTGATCGGTGAATTTTTGGATGCACTTTACAGTATACCGATCATTTCTAAGCTCTGTAATTTCTGCATGAATAATGTATTTGCATATGCACTTGCAAAGATTTGGAGCAATGTCTTTTATCCTAATAACAATTTCACTATCAGTTACCGAGTAGCTGCTGGTAAACCGATTTGAATCGGGACAGCAGTTCCCAATTACACAAAAATCAATTGTAAGAGTGTTCGTGAATATATAACTAAAACAAGAATCCGTTGCACTGCTTTTAGATAAAGCGGACCCACGGCATTTCCCATCCTGAATAATTTTTGCGTTCACTTCCGAGTAGGTGATTTCGTCTTTGCAGCTAAACAAAACAACTATTGCAAGAAATGTAATAAGCAAGAATGTTTTATATACATATTTCATGTTATAAATACTTATCTCGTTTGAAAACATAGTCGACCAGCCATTTTTCTGCTACTTTAATACAATTAAGTTTTTTCTTTTCAGGTTTTTCTACGCCGGTACATGTCTTAGTAAAATAAATTATGCCTTTAGCTTTGGAAGCATCTATGGCTACGCTATCTACAACTGCTATACATTTACCCTCTTCAATAGTTACATCATCAAGTGCCATTTTCTGCATCATGATCTCGATTTGCTTTTGGCAATCGGCAGCGCCGCAAAACTTTGCCGCGTCAAACCACTGACCTTTGAAATAGTAATCAAGAAATTTTTCGGCAACTTCTTTCGGGTCTGAATAATCGATTTCCGTTTGTGAGAAGAAATCTGAATAGCTGAACACTATGAAAACCATTGAAAATACTTTTAATGTTTTCATGGAATACTCCAGAATGATTTAGGTGAGAGTGCAATACAAGGTGAGAATATTTGTGTTGCTGTCAGCACTTTGAAACGCCAACTTTTTGTTGCTAGAATATAACTAATGCAGTATGAAAGTTCAGTAGATAAATTTTTCTTAAAACACCAATTGTCTTTTCTAATGTTTTCTCAAAATGTAAACATCTTGTCGTAGATGAAGACTCTCGCTTCCTTCTTGATATCCGGCTAATTCAAAACCATCCAGCAGATTTTCTGTTGTCCATTTAAATGATTGATAACTGCTGTATTTATTGTCTCCCTCGCCAAAGGAATTATGAAGAACAATTTCATCCATATTATATTTCTCTTGCTCTGCTTTGCTAAGCGGGGATATAGTTACATTCCCGTGAGTGGTAAAGTAAAGAAGTCCGCCCGGTTTTAGGATTCGTTTTAATTCAGCTATCCATTCTAACTGTAGTTCTTTTCCTAGATGAGTAAATACCGAACGTGCGTAAATCAAATCGAAAAAATTGTCTGCATAATTAATCGGCGGCACTAAGCTATTGGTGGAAAATTTCCCGAAATCTAAATTTTTATCGCACCAAGAAATCAATTCCGGATTTAAGTCTGAGCCGAATAGGTTGTACTTTTTCTGAGAAGCGAAGTGACGGATTATCCTTCCGCAGCCGCAGCCGAAATCCAAAATGTTGGTGCCATCCGCCAACGTGATTTTGTGTTTTACAAACATAGCATTCATATCATCAAAAATAATTTTGCCGGACTTGTAAAACTCGCTAACCCATGGAATGGCAATAATTGTAAATATCAATTTTGATGGCGGATATGGGAAGCGATCCGGTAAACCATTTCTTCTAAGACTAATTTCTTTCAGCAGCAATTTCGGAGAAAGAGTTTTGGCACTGTTATAAATCAAGCGCAGCGAATCTTGTGTGCTTTCATTCTTAATAATCTTTTTTATTAATTGCTTTATCATTCTTAATCCAAAAAATGTAGAGTAGAATTCCGGTGGCTAAAATAACCCCGCTTCCAATAAAAGAAAAATTTAGACCAAACAGTGAGACAATATAGCCGGCAGTAATAGGACCAACTAAATTGCCGGTCATCTGAAAACTGGAGCCAATTCCCATTACACCAGCTTTTCTGTTTTGCTCAGTTTCGCCGCTCATTAGAGAGTAAATCAGAGGGAGAACAACACCAAGTGCAAAACCAAGTATAAACAAAACCAGCGCAAATGAATAAATATCATTGAACCAAGTTAGAGTTAAAAACGTCAACGCAGAAATTACAAATGCGCTGATCAGTTTTATCCACAAAGAAACTGATTTTCCAATCAAAGGAAGCAAAGCTACGGAAACAGCACCGGCTGCACCAAATAAACCATATAGAATTCCGGCAGTTGTCGATGGGTTTGCCAGTCCAGTAAAACTATGTTGAATATACAAAGTGAAATTCGGTTTCATCATAGTTACACTTAACGTGTAAGCTAACAGCAATATCCCGCAACCCACCAATCCTTTCTTGGAAGTAAAATATTTTAGATTGTCTAAAATGGAGTAGAGTTTATTTGTTTTTGTAATGGTTTCTTCTTTCACAAAAAATATGATCGGAAGGGAGGTAACAGCCACTAAAACTGCAACAATTACAAATACAGATCTAAATCCAAAAACATCGGCAAGAATTCCTCCCATTACCGGGCCCGCAATATTTCCCAGTGCGTTTGATAATTGAAGATAACTTAATGCATCTGTTGTTTTTTCTTTTGGTGAATTTGCAGCTACAAGAGATACTGCCGCTGGATAAGCTCCGCCAAGTAATTCTTGAATGGATGCAGCAATTAGTAAAGTTGTTAATGAATCAGCCATACTCATTGAAAATTGAGCAATTACAAATCCGGCTATAGCAAGTAGAGTTGTAAGTTTTCTCCCATATCTATCTCCAACGCTTCCCCAAAGTGGGGTTGTAAAAAATGAAACAATGAATGGGGCCGCGAAAATCCATCCGCTCCAAAGTGCAGTTGATTCAACATTTGCACTTCCCAATTCATTTACGAAAAGGGGAAGGAATGGAATTATACTTCTTGTTCCGGCTCTGTAAAAGAACTGGCTGATAAAAAGCGCGTAAAGATTTTTCTTCCAAGAATTTTCAGTAATCATAATAGCTTGTTGAGTTGCTCCAAAATTAACTTTTTGATTTCCGCATTCCAAAACGTTAATTTTTGCATAGATAGATGTTCTTAATAATTGCTGAACCGATCGTGGAGCGTAAATTCCACCGAGGTCTAAATGATCGAATTCATACTCAATAACAAACACATTACTGCTGATCTTCCTCCAACAACTGTTCTTCTCGATTTTATCC
>CAZEDR010000070.1:0-13912 GCA_964510975.1 uncultured Melioribacter sp.
GAATAAGGTTTACATGCTTCCTAAGCATTTAGATGAGCAAGTTGCCAGATTACACTTAAGCAAGATTGGTGTTGAACTTGAAACTTTGAATGAGAAACAAGCTAAGTACATTGGTGTTACAGTAGAAGGTCCATTCAAACCGGATTACTACAGATATTAATCTTAATTGAACGGCATGCTTAGTTTGGCTGATATTTAAAAAGCCTCTTCTTTATGGAGAGGCTTTTTTCATTCAACTTCATTTTAAGTATTTCATTATTTCAACAAAAAAAGAAGCTGGCAAAAATTTTATTTCGCCGGTGCTTTCCAAAAATATTCGGCATTGTTAGTCATATAAGTTGTTGTCTTGGAATTAAAATCCTTGTTCTCGCTTGTCTGCACGTCCGGCTTCTGATCAAAATAATCTAATGGAAGCAGACGAATATATTCTGTGACTTTTCCATTCTCCCTTGTTTCTAAATTATACTCGCTGCTTACCGGGCATTCCAGCATATATAAGTTCTTTGCCATGTAGGTGTATAAATAATTTTCCTTTGTCTGGGATGTTTTTTTGTTCCAGTTTGCGTCGGGATTCAGAATCAGCATTTTCCCGTTAATTATTCTTTCGCGCACTTCTTCAATACCAAGCAGTTCGCCATTCTCATTCATAACGTAAGCATCAAAAGTCGGATCGATCCAAAGCCACTTTTTTAAGGTTTCAGAATAAACCATGTTAATAACATGGCAGTCGTTGTCAACTTTCAAACTGTCTTTCGGCAGACAAGTAACAAAACGGGATTTGATTCCCATCGATAAATAGCACTCGTTCAGTACTATTGCCAAACCGCGGCAGTTCAATCCTCGTTTACCGGTTTTACATTCGTTTATCATGCTTAGCGCATTTTTTACAACCGGATTCCCATTATTGCCGTCATGTTCAACTAAGTTGTGAATCCAATGCATAAGATTTAGAATTTTAGAAACTTCATTCCCGGTTCCGGCGATTGAATCGAGTTTGAATGCTTTGCGTAACTCGGCAAGATTGGGGTTCTCGGCAGTTTGGTATTTAAACTCAGGCAAAGGTCTTACATCTTTATTGTTGAACTTATCTGCTCGTTTAAGGATATATAGGAAGTCACCAATAGAACGAATTTTACCGGTGATTTCGGCAAATCTTTTTTCACCGTGAAGTATATTCAGATCCGAATCTTTCATCATATGAGAATAATTAAAGAAGCCTTTCTCTACAGCATTGTCTAAGCATTCTAGAGACTTAGTCTTTTCTCCAACAAGCGCATAAGTGCATGCAAAGTTGTAGTAAGCGCTGGCTAATGCTTGTTTGTATTTGTTTTGCTCAGTTTCCGGAAGTGAATTATAGAATTTCAGCATCACTTTAAAATTGCTTGCAAAAGTTGATGTGTCACGCGCTTCATATGCTTTCATTAATAAACTGTCATACTTAGCAACAGTTTTGGAAAGATCGCTTCCGGACATGTTCTGAGCAAAAACCGCTGCTGAACAAAATAAAAGCGTTGATATTAGAATTGATAGCTTTAGTTTCATTTTTCCCTCTAACTCTTTTGTGGCTGAAAAGGATAATTTATTCATCGTTTAATTAGACTTGCTATATACGTGATTGGTTCTGTTGTTTTTGAAATTATATGTCCACTGAAAATACTTTACCCGTTGTGTGAATTAATCTTTACGAAGTAAAAAGCAATTATTTAATCAAAAATGGAACGCGGATCAAACGGATTAATTATGATTTACACAGATATATTTTTGAATAATTGCTTTTTACTTCCTTTTACGATCATCCCAAATCTAATTCACGCAACCGGTAATACTTTCTAAAATTACAAGATTTTTTCCAAACCAAATTTAACTTTTCCTATTTTCAATCGTATCATAGATGGAAACTAAATAGAATTCATGAATTCAAAAATCATTATTGAAGAAGAACTTTTAGAGTTGATTAGAAAGGCGCAAAAAGGTGATTTATATGCCTTTGAAACAGTCTTGAAAAACTATCAGTACTACGCTTATACGATAGCATTCAGAGCTCTTACAAATGATGATGATGCAAAAGATGTTGTTCAAGAGTGTTTTATAAGAATCTGGAAAAGTCTTGGCAGCTACAATAACAAGGTAAAGTTCACGACGTGGATGTACAAAATCGTAATCAATCTTTGTTACGATAAGCTGAGAAGGCGTAAGACGGAATATGAAAGAAATGAAGTGTTGGATGAGCAGCTCGTCAGTAGCGAGGAAAATCCCGAGCGGCTTTTATCCAACAAAGAACAAGCGGAAATAATTAAACATATTTCCGATGGATTGCCGGAAAAACAGAGAATGATTTACGTGCTGAGAGATTTGGAAGAACTGACGACGGATGAGGTTTCGCAAATATTGGAGATGTCGGTTGAATCGGTGAAAGCAAATCTTTCAATAGCTCGCAAAGCAATTAGAACAAAATTAATTAAGTGGAGAATTACTGATGAATTGTGAATCGGTAAAGAAATTACTTCTGGAAGAGAACCTGAATGATTCTGAGCGCCAAGAAGTAGCTGAACACATAAGAAATTGCAAAGAGTGCTATTCTTTCTCTTCACAGATTAATGACGCTAATGGCTTGCTTGCTAAGCTAAAGATGAGTGCGCCGATTCTTGATAAACCGGAATTGCTGTCGTTCAGTATATTAAATCAAATCAGATCGGAACAAAGGAGGGAAGTTTTGCAGCCTTCAGTTTGGGATACAATTTTAAGCTGGTTTATGATGAAGCAAGTCCGTCTTGCTCTTTATTCTGTATTATTTCTTTTCGCGGCTCTTTATTTCTATGAAGAAGCAACTGCTCTTAAAAGTGTTGTTACCCTTGAGAGTAATCTTACAAACGCCGGGCAGCAATACGAGGCAAGCTTTAGCGATAACATGCCGAATCTATCATTTTTCTATGATGCTTATAAGTTATTAGCCGGTGAAAAAAAACATCTTAATCTTTCTAAAGAATGGCTGGTTGTAAACAAATCTTTTATAAAAGAACTACTGGGCGAATACAATTCATTAACTCCGGAAAAGAAAAAGGAAGTTAATGAGATGAAAAAGAAATTGACGAAAGAGCAAATTGAATTTCTTGATGAGCTAATGGGCATTAAGAATAACAAAGAATAAAAAATTTAGCGGAGAAAGAAATGAAACGGATAAAAAATTATTTGTTGGGTGTTAATATTGCAGTGCTGTTAATAATTAGCGCAGGCTGCAAAGAATACACAACCAAAACAAAAATAAACCCGGATGGCTCTTGCGAGAGAGTTGTAATTGTAGAAGGAGACACTTCTGGAATTACCTCGCTTCCTTTTCCTGTACCGGTAGATAAATCGTGGAAAATTGAAAAAAGGAAATCCGAAAAGGATTCCTCCAAAGTTGTTTATTCGGCAGAGAAAAGTTTTACAGATGTAAACAGCTTAAACGCTGAGTATAGCAACCAGGATAAGATAGGCGTTAAAATTAATTTTGAAAAAAAATTCCGCTGGTTTTATACTTACTATGAATATGAAGAAACGTACAAATCTTACTTCCCGTATAGGATGATACCACTTAAAAAATACCTTTCCACAGAAGAATATCAAAAGTTTATCGATGGTGATACTACAAAGGTTCTTAATGAACGTTTACAGAAATATGCTGGCGAAAACTACCTCGAATATTTTCTTACTGAATTTCTGAAAGTATGTAAAGAGAAAGAAATTTACACCGTTACCGAAGCTTCCATCAGAGAAAAGAGGAATGCGATTTTTGAATTCATTGATCATCACGATAACAATTCTAAAACTCTCGCCTCATTTTTGGCTACGATATTTAAATCGGAATCTATCAAAGGTCTCGAACCGTTTTTTGAAACCATTGTTAATGAAGTAGAGAAGAAAATGGAATGGGCAGGTTCTGCCGATGGAACTTACACAAATCAAATAAGTATGCCCGGCGTAATCTTATCAACAAATTCCAAGTCGGTTAAAGGCAACACCGTTGAATGGAAAGTTGACTCATGGAGATTTCAATTTGAAGACTTTGTAATGAGGGTTGAATCAAGAAGCGCTAACGTTTCTGTATTTGTTATTACCGGAATAATATTTGTCGCGTCGCTCTTACTGTTGATTGTTCCAAGGCTGAAAAGAAATAACGTTTAACCGGTTGTGCGAGTTAGAAAGTATAATTGAGAAAATGAAGACGAAAGTAATCATTCAAAAGAGTATCTGCGTACAGTTCTGTTTTTTACTGAAAGATTACTTTTGTCTTGTCTATTTTAATTCGCACAGTAACGTTTATTGATTGAATAGTGATTAGTACAACTTTACTTTACATATCGGAATTGGGCGTTATTTTATATCTTTTTTATTCTTCATATACGTATGCATAAATTTTCCAAACTTTTTATCCTTCTGCCTCTTTTCATAGTAAGACATTTCGTTATACAACGATTCTTTATAGATTTTTATATAATTATCATATCGCTCTGTAGTTATTTTTTCCAGTTCAATTGCTTTTAAAATTGCACAGCCCTTTTCAATAGTATGGGTGCAATCCGTATAGCGGCATTGTTTCTATAATTCGGCAATTTCATTAAATGTATCATCGAGACCCGAATCAATAGATATTACTCCAAGTTCGCGCATGCCGGGATTATCTATTACAATTGCCCCGTTTTCTAAAACTATAAGTTCGCGGCGTGTAGTAGTGTGTCTCCCTCTCCCGTCTTTTTCTCTGATTGGTTGAGTTTTGTATAGGTCCTGGTGTATAAGGTTATTTAACAATGTGGTTTTACCAACACCGGATGAGCCAAGCAAACAAAAAGTATCTGAAGGAGTAAAGAGTGTTTTAATATTTTCTATGTCGGATAAATTATTATTGCTGAATGCAGCTATTTTAATATCGGGTAAGATTTTATAAATATCATTTTTCTTGTTTTCAATCTCGTCCGTGCTTAAAAGGTCGCTTTTACTTAGGAATATAACCGGAGTAATATTACTCTCGTTTACCATTACCAGGTAACGCTCCAATCTTTTAAAGTTAAAATTGAAATCTAGTGATTGTATAATTATTGCTGTGTCTATGTTTGCTACGATTAGTTGATATTCGGTTTTTTTGCCGGAGGTCTTTCTTTTTAATAATGATTTTCTCGGAAATATTTCGTGAATGACAGCTAACGAATCATCGTCAAACAATTGCGAATAAACCCAATCTCCAACAGTTGGAAAATCCAGAGATGAATCGGAATTGAATAAAAACTTTCCGGTTAATTCAGCATAAATATCCTTCTTGCCGTTTGAAACGACAAAACTATTTTTGTTTACACTGATTACCCTTACTATTTGGCAGTAATCTAATTTTGATGTTTCAACTTTGTCTTGAAACCATTTATCGAAACCAAGTTTTTCAATACTGATCATATTCTTATGTGTTCTAATGATGTCGTTTCTAAGCCGCCGCCGAGTCAGCTAAGCAAATTTGTTGAGAATAACACCGGCAGTTTTGTAAACTCGCTTGCCAACGTACTTGCATAACCTTTATTTATACTTGCCCCGCAGCTTTTTTGCGGATCGGCATATAACATTTTATCCACTAACTTTTTTCTTGATTAAAAATGTTATGCTTTATTTTAAAAGATATTCCAACAAAGTTATTTCGATAGCCTCATAGGCGATCATAATTTGAGAATGGTACTGATACGTCATCAAACCAATCTCTTTTTTAAAGATATAATGTGATGTATAACCCCCTAACCAAATATTTAATGTTGTATCAGTAGGTTCTGCTTTTTCTTTGAAAGTTTTTAAAGGGCCGAATAATCGAATGTTTTTAGGGTTATTGTAAGAACTATCACAGGTAATTTTTAAACTATCGGATACTTTCATGAATGTATAATATGACTTAGATGAATTATTGTTGGATGAGTCATAAAATGTACTAGTACATTTATATACATTATGTTGTGAAACTAATACACTATTGATAATCTCAAACTCAATTAGTCCTCGAGTAGTATCATTTACCCAATCATAATAACCTTCTTTATAACCGGAAAGTTTTAAATAATGATATTTCCATTTATTACCTACTTTCAGAGGAAAGAAGCTATATGTTACTTTTTGACTATCTACTATTGTAGAAGTTGGGGATTCTTTACATGAAATAAAAACAATAAGTATAACTAAAAATGCATATAAGTTTTTCATATAACACTCCAAAACCTAACGACTTTGCGCCTAGCACGCCGCCAAGAACAAGAATGACGGTTTGGTCAATGCAACTATTATTTATAAATTAGTTTAAAGAACTTAATCAACTTTACACAACAAACTAATTCCGAAAAGCAAACCCTATTGCGACTCAATAAGACCGCATCAAAGAGGCGGTCGCCGTTGAGGCGCTGATTAGCCCAAAAGAACATAGAAACGATCTCCTAATTCCACGATGATTGATATCCATAAGTTTTAATCTGCGGCAATATTTTCAATTCAACACCGTGAGCTAATAAAACAGTAATCCGAACGTTTGGAATATTATTCCCTTTTGAAAGTTTCACCGATGATGTATAGCGAACATATAATGTTTTGGTTTCTTCACCTTGAATAAATGTATTTTTGATTCCAAGAATGGGATTATTTTTTATACTTTGGTAATATTCTAATAATCTACCCAATCTAAGATCATAAACATCTGAAATAGAAAACGACTCATTGGAATATTTCATCTCGCTATTTGTTAAGATGGGTTCATATAAAACATTTATAATTTGAGTTGATCCTCTTCCAATGTTTTTTAATACAATTTTACATCTGATGTTTAAGCTATCAATCGGGCCATTCTTTTCGTGAAAACGAGAGCCTTCAACGCTTTCAACAAATATATTTGGATATTTGTTTGACTTATCTGCATTTAAACTTATGTTCAATGAAATGACGGAGACCACGAGTGAAACGAATACAATAAATATTTCTATATGATCTTTTTTCATTTTATAGTTTTTACTTTTCATATAATTTCAACAATTTTCTTTACTGACCTATCTATTACTTATCCCGCCAGTGGATTATTATCTACCGGTTTTTATTTTGTTTGTTCAAAGAAAATCTATATGGAGTTACTTGTAAATCCCCAATCGTATTTCATACTTCTTACATCGTGTTTTCTGCATCGTAATTTGTACTTGCATCTTCGGCTCCCCAAATATTATCTAGAATGGAACCCCTCTGTCGTTTGCAACTTAGTTATTGAAGTCTTTAATATCAAGAAATAATTGGGAATTGAAAATAGAAGTTAGCGGTGTTATACAGCCAACATCATATCAACATCCAGCATCAAGTATCCAGCCCGCCGTTAAGCGAAGTGGCCCAGTTTAAGCGTAAGATTTTCTATTTCACACCAAACCAGTCGTAACAGCTTTTATCAACTTGATTTGTTTTTAGATTGTAAACCGGATAATCAAATTTCTCGCCGAATAGCCAATACTTTCTTGATGAGTCAAACTCCATTTCGACACATGGACCAAGTGCTTCCGGATAAATTTTTATTGGAGCACCTAAGTTCAGTACTTTCATTACGTCTGCTAGAACTAATTCTCCGGCATAAAATCTAATTAAGTTGCTTAAACTTCCGGTGGAAACAAGTAATCCTTCTTTTTTAGTACGTTCGTAGAGATCGCGCATTAAATCATCAAGATTCTTTTTTTTCATAGTATTCTGAATTATTGCGAAGTTAAGATTATGGGCTAGAATATCACCTCGCAAGTAGGGAAGTTTGTTTAACTCGCTGTCGTTCCAGAATCCGTCTGCAAGTCTTTCGTTTATTTCGTTTCTCGAAGCAGAAGTGAAATACTGTTTCAGAACGTTATTGTACTCGTTAATGTAATCGTCTAACGAAATTAACCCGGCGCGTAGAAGAAGCAACCGGGCATAGTAATCGCTGAATCCTTCCGAGAACCAGTAGAGAAGTGATTCCGGTCCGGCTAAATTTATTTTCTCGCCGAGCCATGTATGAAATATTTCGTGCGCAAGCAGCCGCTTCATTCTGTAATCAATCTGCCGGTCTTCCGATAAGAAAAGTGAAAACGAATTAATTCTTCCGGTTCCTCCTTGATCATTATCTCCTTCGATTGGCAAAACGGTAATTAAGAAGAGAGGGAAATTGTAATCATTCCAAAATGTTCTTTCTTCATAAAGGATCGTTTGAATCATATCAATGAACTGTTCGAGCGGGAATTTGTAATTGCCTTTAATAGCAACATAAACCGGATTGTTGCGAATCATTCTTTTTTCCAGCTTGAAATTTCCACCGGTGAAAATTGTATGGCGGAATTTCCACAACGGCAGTTTCACTTCTTGGTTCTTTTCATTTACACCAAAGCTGTTTGCCAAATTCCACTTCTTCGGAAATTTATTCCAGTTTATTCTAAATGTAAACTCTGTGTTTGCGTCCCAATCGGGATAAACAAAAAACGTTTCTCCGAGTACATGAAAGAATTTTCTTTCTATGCTGGCCATATAATGATTGCCAAGCGCAATCTCTTCTTTGCGGACTTGTTCAAGCTGATAATAGATTTTTACCGAAGTATTTGGGAGATACTTAACAAGCTTAACATCATTTTCTTCCGTATTCTCAATATATGTTTCGCGAGAGAGAGGTTTTAGGTATTTAACGCCTTCCCAATCTCTATCGCTTCCATAATTGTTCGGCAGTCTTAACCGGGTTTGCCCGCTCTTTTCGCCTTGAAATTCTAAAACAACAAGGAGCCGAAAAGCATCAACATCATAAAAAGGTTCTACGCTGTAGCTGATTACAGATGGCGAGGAGCTAATTTTTGCCTCATGCTGAAAAGGCTGCTTATTTATGTTTCCGGAAAATGAAGTAGTAAATACAGTCTCGAAAAAGGAGGCGCAAAAAACAATTAATAGTAAAAACTTTCTCATCTAATCCTAATAATGTTGGCGGAATAATTACGAAATTCTTTTGGGAATTAAAATCCAATAATCGTTCACCACATAAGCCGGTAAACAGCTTTTCAAAAACTTCTTTCCAATTGAAACGTCAAATTATTCGCAAATGAAACTAAATTTCCCAATATTTTCGCTACAAAAAACCGCAACAATGGCTTTTCTAATCAATTCTAAAAGGAGTAATTAATGAAACGCAAACTCATTTTGTTTTTAGCTCTACTTGGCTTTGTGAGCATTTCGGCTCAGAGCAGTAAGATAAGCTTTGAACAGTTCAAGCTGGAAAATGGTATGAATGTAATTCTTCACAAAGACAACACAACGCCAATAGTAAATGTTTCTATACTTTATCATGTCGGCAGCAAGAATGAAGATCCACAGCGTACCGGCTTTGCACACTTTTTTGAGCATCTTATGTTCGAAGGCTCTCCAAACATCAAACGTGGTGAGTATTTTAAGATTGTTGAAGCCGCGGGCGGCGAATTAAATGCAAACACCTCTTTCGACCGCACATTCTATTACGAAACACTTCCATCAAATCAGCTTGAACTTGGCTTGTATATGGAATCCGAAAGAATGATGCATTTGCAAATTGATAGTGTTGGTGTTGAAACTCAGCGTAAAGTTGTAAAAGAAGAACGTAAGCAAAGTTTGGAAAACAGACCCTACGGAACTCTAGGCGAAAAGATTTTTAGCAACGCTTATAAAGTTCATCCTTATAGATGGATGCCGATCGGTTCTGCTCAATATATCGATCAAGCTAAGATTGAAGAATTTATTGCTTTCTATAACATGTATTATGTTCCGGACAATGCTACTTTAACAATTGCCGGGGATATTGATATTGCTAAGACAAAAGAATTGGTAAAAAAATATTTTGCAGAAATTCCGAAAGGAAAAATGAATATTGTTCGTCCTAAAGAGGTAGAACCGGTTAAGACCGCAGAAGTTAGAGAAGTAGTTTATGATAAAGTTCAGCTTCCGTTAGTAGCGCAAGCATACCATATGCCCGCACAAGGCACACCGGATTATTACTCTCTCAGTATGTTAACAACACTTCTTTCAAACGGAGAAAGCTCCCGCTTTACAAAAGAAATAAAAGACAAACAGCAAAAAGCGCTGCAAGTTAGCGCAATACCTTTCTCTTTAGAAGATCCGGGCTTGTTCCTTGCCTATGGTCTCTGCAATGTAGGCGGTAAAGCAGAAGATCTCGAAGCGGCAATGGATGTTGAAATAGCAAAGGTTAAAAAAGATCTTATTACAGAAACCGAATTCAAAAAATTGAAAAACCAGATTGAAAGTGATTTCGTTACACGTAATTCTACAGTTGCCGGTATTGGAGAAAGCTTGGCTAACTATTCTGTTTACTTTGGTGACGCAAACTTGATTAACACAGAACTTCAGCGCTATATGAAAGTTACTCGCGACGATTTGAAGAGAGTTGCCAATAAATATTTGACAAAAGAAAACAGAGTTGTTCTTTATTATTTGCCTAAAGCAATGGAAAAGAAATGACGAAGTCATTCCGAAGGAATCCCGTCAGTCTGAGCATAGTCAGTGGTGAGAATTTACGAACCATCGAAGACCGGGATAACTGAAGAATCTCTTTGGGAATAAGTTTAGAGATAACTAAAAACTTTGAAAATATAACGGAGTATAAAATGAAACGTCTTTTGATTTTCTTCTTCTTGGTGAGCATAACTGCTGTTTCTTTCGCTCAGCTTGATAGAAGCCAAAAACCAAAACCGGGCCCGGCACCCGAAGTTAAAATTGGTGACGCCGAATCATTTGTATTGGCTAACGGTTTAAAAGTGTTTGTAGTTGAAAATCACAAACTCCCTCAAGTTACATTCAGCTTAATGCTTGATAGAGATGCAATTGTTGAGGGAAAGAATGCCGGATATATTTCTACTGCCGGACAGTTGATGCGTACCGGAACAAAGAAGCGCAGTAAAGATAAACTTGATGAAGAAGTTGATTTTCTCGGCGCAAACCTAAACACTTCTTCAACAAGCGTGTTTGCTTCCGGACTTTCTAAGTACACGGAAAAAATTATGGATTTGATGGCCGATGTAATTCTTAATCCCGATTTCAAACAAGAAGAATTAGAAAAGATCAGAAAGCAGTCTCTTTCCGGGTTAGCTTATTCTAAAGATGATCCGGACGCAATTGCAGGCAGAGTTAGAGGCGCGCTTACCTATGGTAAAGAACATCCTTACGGAGAATTTGAAACTGAAGAAAGCGTAAAAGCAATTACTCTAGACATGTGCAAAACTTATCATGAAACATACTTTAGACCCAATATAGCTTATCTCGCTATTGTTGGCGATATCAGTAAAGCCAAGGCAAAAACGCTGGTGGAAAAATATCTCGGCAAATGGGAAAAGAAAGATGTTCCTAAAAACACGTTCCAAAATCCAAAAGCTCCGGTTGTAAATAAAGTAGAATTGGTTGATAAAGCCGGTGCTGTTCAATCTGTAATTAATGTTTGCTATCCGGTTGATTTACAGATTGGCAGCGAAGATGCAATGAAAGTAAAAGTAGCTAATTTAATTTTAGGCGGAAGCGCGACCGGCCGACTTTTTATGAATTTACGTGAAGCTAAAGCTTATACATACGGCGCTTACTCAAGCATCAATCCGGATAAATTAGTTGGCAGTTTCTCTGCTTCAACAAAAGTTAGAACAAGCGTAACAGATAGCGCTATTACAGAAATTCTAAGCGAAATGAAAAAGATTAGAAACGAAAAAGTTTCTGAAAAAGAATTAGAAAACGCTAAAAATTATTTGGCCGGTGGATTTATCCGCGGTTTGGAACAGCCGGCAACAGTTGCAAGCTTTGCTATAAATACTGCTATGTATAATCTGCCAAAGGATTATTACAAGAACTATTTGAAAAACCTTAGCGCTGTAACAGTTGATGATGTTCAATCCATTGCGAAGAAGTATATCAAGCCAAACAATGCTCATATACTTGTTGTTGGCTCTTCCGATGATGTTGCGAAGAATCTTACCAGGTTTAGTGTAAGCAGCAAAATAGATTTCTTGGATATCTATGGTGAAAAATATGATCCCAATGTAAAGAAAGCTCCGGAAGGATTAACAGCAGAGCAAGTAATTGCAAAGTATGTTGAAGCTACCGGCGGAAAAGATAATCTGGAAGCTATCAAGGATGAAACTTTGAAGATGAGCGGCGCTATGCAAGGTATGACCATCAACATTACTATGGTACGCAAAGCTCCGAACAAAATGTATCAGCTTGTTGATTTTGGTGTTGGTCAAAGGAAAACTATTTTTGACGGTGAGAAGGGAAAAGTCAATGCGATGGGACAAGAACAAGAATTATCCGGTGCCGAACTAGAAGCAATGAAAATTGAAGCAGCGTTAAATGCTTTTCTCTATTATGATAAACTTGGCGTTAAGTTAGAGCTTGGCGGAATGGAAGCTCTCAACGGAAAGGATGCTTACAAAGTAAATATAATTTATCCTTCCGGTAAAAAAGCAACTCAGTATTACGATGTTGAAAGCGGATTCCTTGTAAAGAGTTCAACTTCTGTTGATTCTCCGCAAGGAGCTATGAATATTTCTACTGAATTTGCCGATTACAAAGATGTTAAAGGTACTAAGGTCGCTCATAAGCTTATTCAGGGAACGCCAATGGGTTCTATTGAGCTAACAGTTACTTCGGTAGAACGCAATACAAACCCAAGCGATGAGATGTTCAAATAAGCAGTATTGAAAAATTAGTATTGAGTAAATAGTATTTAGCAGTTAGATAAAGCCGCATTAAAAGTGCGGCTTTATCGTTTGTTGCAAGTTTGTCTGCAATGACCTCTAACTATTTACTTTTCGCATTTATACGCAAAGCAATTTATTTTACCTTCCCATCAACTCTTCTTTCTCGATCGGCATTACTGATAGACGGTTACCAGGCTGAACGATTCGCATCCTTTGCAGTTTTTTATTTCCCATTATGTTCATTGTCAAACAGTTCATGCAATTTTTGTTGTAGAAGTTTCTTATCCGGCAGTTGTGTTTTATACTCTGAAACCATTGTCGGAGATAGGCTTCTACTTAATGCGTACTCAACAACTTCGCTGTCTTTGTCTTTGCACAACAATACACCAATACTTGGATTTTCATTCGGTTTCTTTACATCCCGGTCTAACGCTTCTAAATAAAAGTTTAGCTGCCCTAAATGGTCGGGTTTGAACTTGTCTGCTTTGAGTTCGAATGCAACTAAACATTGAAGCCCACGATGATAGAATAACATATCAATATAAAAATCACAGTTCCCAACCTGTATTTTATACTCTTCACTTACAAATAAGAAGTCTTTACCAAGTTCAAGTATGAAGTTTTTCATTTGTCTTACAAGTCCGCTCTGCAATTCACTCTCGTTGTGCGGCTCTGGGAGGTTCAAAAATTCAAACACATAGCTGTCTTTAAAAGAGTTTGTTATTTCATGGTTGGTTTCTCTCACCACTGGTGAGAGTTTTGAGTTACCTAGCATTGTCCGCTCGAAGAGACTTGCGGATATTTGCCGGTCAAGTTCTCTTTTACTATAATTTTCTTGCTTTACAAGTTTGAGGTAAAACTCGTTTTCTTCAATAGATTTACACCTTGAAAAAATTAATAAATTGTGAGTCCAACTGATTTCTCTCACCACCGGTGAGAGTTTTGGAAAGTGTTCGTAGGTCTCATAAAATTGCTTCATTCTCCAAAGGTTCTTATCGGAGAATCCTTTTATCTCGGGTTCGTTTTGTTGGATGTATTTGGCAAGTTCTGTTACGACAGAGTCACCCCATTCCGATTTTTTAAGTTTCTTGCTAATGTATTCCCCTATATTCCAATATAGAGTAATCAGTTCAGCATTTACTGCTCTAATTGCACTCGTCCGAGATTGCTTAATAAGTTGAATTATGTCCCTGAACCGTATATCCATA
>CAZEDR010000071.1:0-9946 GCA_964510975.1 uncultured Melioribacter sp.
ACAACAAATTATCAGCTTGCCGGTGTTGATGTAAAAAACAAGAAGTCCATTAAAGATTTTAACGCGATGGAAGTTCTTAAACTTTCTAGCGGATTGTTAAAGGGAAGTCTGCCTTTAACTTTCACGTTAAATGTTGAAGCGAAAAATCCGAATGATGGAAGCGGCGGCTACCCGGCAACAGATATTAAGCTGGCAAACTTCCCGTGGCGCTTATTTATTAATGATAAAGAAGTTGTAAGCGGCGAGTTGAGAGAACCTTTAACTGTTCCGGGAAAAGGCGAAGCAACAATAATTCCGCTGCAAATACAGTTTGATATTGCGAAATCGTTCAAAGAAAAAAGCATTGATGACATACTTGGCCTGGTCTTGCAAGCTGCCGGAGCGGGTGGTTCAACTTCCAATCTAAAGTTGAAAGCGCAGCCAACAATCGGAACTCCGATCGGCAATATTAAATATCCGGAAGAAATTACTATTGTTGATAAGACATTTAACTGAGCTAAGCAAAACTGAAAAAGAAAACACATAAATGTACTTTAGGTATAAATGTTGGCTAAACTGGAGTGCCAAAACCCCACGATTTATCGTGGGGTTTGTAAAACCAAAATTGATTAGGCTTTAGCCATGAGTGGATTGTCTACTATGTCACACGTTAAAATATGGATACACGCAGTCTGGCGTACTAAGAACCACGAGCGTGTTCTACTAAAAGAGATTAGGCAACAACTTTTTAAGCATATCCGAGAGAATGCTAAGGAGAAGCAGATATATATTGATTTCATCAACGGAGATTTGGACCATATACACTGCTTGTTGGCATTAAATGCCGATATGAGCATTGCAAAAACATTGCAACTGATTAAGGGTGAATCCGCGTATTGGGTAAATAAGAATTCCCTAATTAATGGAAAACTGGAATGGGCGGATGAGTATTTTGCAGTATCTATTAGTGAATCAATACTTAATAAAGTTCGAGACTATATTAAAAATCAAGAAGTTCATCATCAAAAGATTAGTTTTCAGAGTGAATATGAGGAATTTCTTAAAAAAGCCGGATTTGAAATTCATGGCTAAAGCCAGTACTTATTTACAACACAACCCCACGATAAATCGTGGGGTTGAAGCATAAAACAAACACAATGATGAACCAGATAAAAACATTTTCCATTTTAACAATTCTTTTTTCTTCTTTTTTGTTCGCGCAGCAGAAGGAAAGTTCTATTCCTAAATCCATTCCGGATACACTAAAAATTGCTAAATCTGATTCTTTGGCAGTAGCCGATTCAACTAAACCACAAAAACAATTTGATATTGATGCAGTTATAAACGCTGCTGCTTCCGATTCTCTTATCTTCGAAGTGAAAAAGAAAAAAATGTATTTGTACGGTTCCGGTGAATTAAAGTACAAGAGTACGGACTTAAAGAGTGCAAATATTTTTATTGATTACAACACAAATGAACTAGAAGCCTTTGGAGTTGAAGACACTTCCGATACTGCAAAAGTAAAATTGAAAGGAACGCCCCGTTTAACCGAAGGTGGAGAAACATTTGAGGGAAGTTTTATTCGTCATAACTTCAAAACTCAGCGCGGGTATATTTCTTTAGCCAAGAACAAAGAAAAAGATCAGCGCTACGAAGGGGAAAAAGTAAAGAAGGTTGATAAGAATACATATTTTATTCAAGATGGAATGTTTACTTCTTGCGAAAGCGATACACCGCATACATATTTTGCCGCTCACGAAATGAAGGTAATGCAAAAGGATAAAATTATTGCCAAATGGATTTTCATGTATATCGGCGGGGTTCCGCTTCCTATCCCAATTCCATTCGCTGTTATCCCAAATGAAACCGGAAGGCGTTCTGGAATAATTATTCCCGTTTACGGTCAAGACAATAGACTTGGGCAATCATTTAGAAACTTCGGATATTTTTGGGCAATGAATGACTATATGGACTTGGCGTTAACCGGGGATTATTTTACTAAAGGTGGGTGGGGTGCTAGAAGCCGCTTTCGTTATGCTAAACGTTATGATTTCAACGGCTCCTTGGATGCCGGATTAACCAGAACAACTGTTGATGACCCGGACAATCCTGAAGATAGTAAGGACTGGAATTTATCGTGGTACCATACTCAGCAATTTGATCCAACTTCTCAGTTCAGTGCAAACTTACGGTTTGTTTCTACGAACTATTTGAACAAAAACAGTATGGATTATAATACATTACTTACTCAACAGATATATTCTGCCGCTTCATTTTCGAAGAGCTGGGAAAATTCAAGTATGACGATGAATTATAGCAGAAGCCAATCTTTGGATACTACTCTTGTTGAGGAATCCTTGCCAAATATTAGCTATTCGCAAAATGTTTTTTATCCTTTTAGAAATGAAAGCTCTTTTGCTGAAGGAAAACAAAAATGGTACGAGTTAATAGGTATTTCATATTCGGGACAGTTCTCTAGGACGAATAAAAAAGATGCAGAAAAATCAATTGTAAAGCTGGGCGCACTTCACAATATCAATCTTAACTTTTCTCCAAAGATTGGTTATGTAAACGTGTCGCCAAGTTTTAGCTACCAAGAAAAATGGTATAACAAACGCTTGAAGATGGAACCGACAACATATGAGCACTTTTACTCTAACGGCAAAAGCGAAATTCGCGATACAGCATTAGAAACCTCAGTAAAGGAATTGAATTTTGTCCGCACATTTACTATGGGTGTTTCAGCGTCTACAAAACTATATGGAATAATGAATCCGAACCTTCTTGGAGTCGAATCATTTCGTCATACAATGACGCCGAGTGTGTCGTACAACTATCAGCCCGATTTTGCAGAAGATAAATGGGGTTACTATGATTCGTACACAAACGGAAAAGGAGAAGTTGTTCGTTACGACAAGTATAGATATGAAATCTTTGGTGGTGGTGGTGGCGGAAGAAGTCAGAGCATAAATTTTTCTCTTGGAAACGTTTTTGAAATTAAGATGGCAAAAACACCGGGAGATACAACAAAAGAGCAGAAGAAAATTCAACTGCTGAATTTTGATGCGAGTGTTGGCTATAACTTTGCCGCAGACAGTATGAAACTGCGTGATCTTAGTTTGAGTTATAGAACACAAATCGGCGATCTGCTGAACTTTGCCGGTTCTTCATCTTATACTTTCTATGATTTCAAAGATCAGCATGCTGTTAATCAATATTTAGTTTCTAGCGGAAAAGGATTATTCAGATTAACCAATTTGAATTTCTCGATTTCAACTTCACTAAGTGGCGATAAAATAAAATCCACTGAAGAAAAGAAGCAACAAAATCCGGAAGCTAATGAAGATCAAGTTGCGATAAAGAAGAAGGATTACATTGCATTATATGATGATACACAAACTCCCGATCTTTCAATCCCGTGGAATTTGAGCTTGAGTTACAATTATAATTTTTCCAAACCTTTGCCTAGCGGAGCTGAGGTATTCTCCAACATAAGCGCGGATTTGGGATTCAGTTTAACCAAGAATTGGAAATTTACCGTACGCGGCAGTTACGATTTCAAGGATAAGAAAGTCTCAGCTCCGCAAATAACGGTTTACCGCGATCTTCATTGCTGGGAAATGAATTTTACTTGGAATCCGCTTGGAAGCTACAACGGTTTCCGTTTCGAGATTAGAATGAAAGCACCGGAACTGCAAGACATTAAGGTTACTAAGTCAGAAGGAATGTACTCGGGAAGAAGATAGAAATTATTGTAATTTAGTAGTGAGTTATGCATATATAAAGGCAATGAATGTCAGAACCAAGTATAAAAATAGATAATAGTGGTTTTCTATTTCCTAGTGAACGAGATAAACTTTACGATAAATTCAAAGATTTAATTGAAACCGATTACAACCTTGACAGAACCTTAGTTAGTTTCCAAGCTAATAAGAAAGAACCGTTTTATAGGTGGTTTAAATACAAAGAAGGTTTTTCAAAAAAACTAATTGATTATTACATCGATAAATATCACCCTTTACATGGGCATATTCTAGATCCTTTTGCTGGTTCTGGTGCTACATTATTCGCAGCTAGAGATAAAGGTTGGAATACAACTGGAATTGAATTACTACCGATTGGGGCTTATAATATACAAGCTAGATTGGCTGCCGAAAAGATTGATTTTCAAGAGTTTCGTAAAATAATAGATGAGTTTTGGCTATTGTTTAAGGCAACTACACAATGCGACCGACCGATAAATCATATATCAATTACGAGAGGTGCGTTTCCTGTAGAGAACGAAGAACAGTTGAATTGTTTTTTGTCTGCGTGCGAAAAAGTAGAAAATATAAACGCTCAGCATCTGCTAAAATTTGCTGCGTTTTCTGTTCTAGAAGAAATTAGTTTCACTAGAAAAGATGGCCAGTATTTGCGCTGGGATTTCAGAGCAAATCGTTCAAATGGTAGTTCCGAATTTAATAAGGGAGTAATTCTTAGTTTTACTAAAGTAGTTAAAGAGAAGATAGATGAAATGTTGATCGATATTTCTCCTAATTCGAATTTAGAATTATTTGATAAGGAAGAGAGACAAGTTAAGTTATATGATCCCGAACTCCTCCAAGGATCATCTCTCGAAATTTTACCAACACTTGATGGTGACAAGTTTGATTTCGTTTTAACCTCGCCTCCATATTGTAACCGATATGATTATACTCGGACTTATTCACTTGAGTTAGCATTTCTAAACTTAAATGATGACGATGTTAGAAAACTAAGGCAAACAATGTTGACATGTACTGTTGAAAACAAAGACAAATTAGAGTATCTAAAAACTGTATATCATAGTTTTGATAGAATGGCGGATTACAATTTTATTAATGAGTTGTACTTTTCGCATCCAGCAATGAGCGAAATAAATAATATACTATCGTGTTTAAATGAATCTGGTAGTCTCAACAATACTAATATTCCCCGTATGGTTAAAAACTATTTTTACGAAATGCTTTTTATCATATTTGAACTATATAGGATAGTAAAGGGTGGTGCAATAGTAATCATGGTCAACGATAATGTTCGCTATGGTGGAGAAGAAATTCCCGTTGATCTTTTGTTAACAGATTTTGCACAAAGTATAGGATTCAAAATTAAAAAAATCTGGACATTGCCTGTTGGTAAAGGGAATAGCAGTCAGCAAATGGGTGAGCACGGTCGCTCAGAGCTTCGCAAATGCGTCTATGTTTGGGAGAAATAAATGTCATATAATGAACATATAGCAAAATGGGAAGATTTAGTAACAACTCAAGAGGCAACTCGTCGAGGTTTTATTGCAATTGCTTTTGAGAAGAATATTAAGGGCACTCCCTTCGTTGAAGAAGCAAAGAGTTTGAAAATAATGGTATCCAAAATTAAGAAGCCAACGGATTTATTAAAGCTAGAGGACATCTATCCTTCTTTGTTAACAGCTGCTGGCTTAAGTGGAAAAGCACTTAATCATTTAACTAATAAAGATAAATCTGAAGCAATAACTGAACTCATTAAAAAATTCTTAGAACCTGCCGGGAAAGATTTTGGTGATGAACTTGTTTTTAGATTCTTATTAACGAGGGGTGATGCGCTTGGGGGCATGATGCGTAATATTGCTGGTTCTATTGGTGAGAAAAAACTAATTAGGACTCTTATTTCGACTCTTTCGTTAAAAGGTATTCATTATAAATACCTTAATAGACAATCAAAAAGTTGGCTAGAAAGTGAAATTACGGATACGACAATTGCAGAGAATGCAAAAGGTCTTTACTGGAGAATCAAAAATAAAAACAGAACACTCTTATTTAATATTACACCTCCATTTCTTTCTAAAAATGTTGACCTATGCTTGTTCGATGGCAAATTTGATGACTTTAACAACGATGATGGTTCTTCGATTCACAAAAATCCAGAGAGTTATATTGCACTTGGGGAATTAAAGGGTGGGATTGATCCAGCTGGTGCCGATGAACATTGGAAAACTGCTAATACAGCACTTGATAGAATTAGAATGGCTTTCAATGAACATAAGCAATTTCCCAAAACTTTTTTCATAGGTGCAGCTATTGAAAAAAGCATGTCTCAAGAAATATATTCTCATCTAAAATCAAGAACATTAACTAATGCAGCAAATTTAACGGTGGATGAACAACTTGTTTCAATTTGTAATTGGATTTGTAGTTTATGATTTGCTTGAAAATATTTGTGAAAGAACCAAAAAGGCGCCTCACTAGCGCCTTCGCTTTATTCAAACACAATTATAAGCTGGTTTTTGGTAACCATTTCACCGGCGGAGATTTTTATCTCCTTAATTTTCCCATCGATACTCGACGTAACAATATTTTTCATTTTCATCGCTTCCAGTGTAAGAAGTCTTTCACCTTCACTTACAGATTGTCCCGGTTTTACAAGTATATCCCTAATGATACCCGGAATGAAAGCATTCAAATGTTTTGGATTAGGTGCTTCATACACTTTACGAAGACGATACTTGCGCGTAAGCTTAGTTTCATAAACGGTATCATCAATTACGAGTTGGTTCTGTTTTAGTTCTGCCATAGTTTAAAAAGGTGGAATTCCATGTTTCTTAGCCGGGCGAGATTCTTTCTTCTGTGCCGACAAGTTTAAAGTATGAATTAGAATTTTTCTTGTTTCTTCCGGATTAATTACCGCGTCAATATATCCGTTAGCCGCTGCTACATATGGATTAGCAAATTTCTCAGTGTACTCTTTTACTTTCTGTTGGCGCATAGCGTTAGGATCGGCAGCAGAAGCAATTTCACTTTTGAAGATAATATTAGCAGCGCCTTCTGGTCCCATTACAGCAATTTCAGCAGTTGGCCAAGCGTAAACAAAATCAGCACCTAAGTGACGGGAACACATTGCAATGTAACCGCCTCCGTAAGCCTTGCGTAAAATAACAGTCATTTTAAGAACGGTTGCTTCACTATATGAGTAGAGAACTTTTGCACCGTGGCGAATAACTCCCGCATGTTCTTGATCAACACCCGGTAAATAGCCCGGCAAATCGACAAGAGTTAATAAAGGAATATTAAATGCATCGCAGAAGCGGATGAAGCGTGCAGCTTTGTTCGATGAATCTACATCAAGTACTCCGGCAAGAACTGCCGGCTGATTTCCGATAATTCCTATTGATTGACCATTTAATCTTGCGAAGCCAATTACAATGTTTGCAGCCCAGTATTGTTGTACTTCGAAGAAATCTGAATCATCAACCATCGAATAAATTACATCTCGAATATCGTAGGGGAGAGTAGGATCTGAAGGGATAATCTTTTCAATTACATATTCGGGCTTTGGTTTCTTTGGTGTATAAGGATCAGCTTTTTTAGAATTATTCCAAGGAATGTAAGAAAGTAACTTTCTTATTTGTTCAAAGCATTCATATTCATTACGAGCAAAGAAGTGGGCGTTTCCGGTCATTTCACTTTGGATTCTCGCGCCGCCTAAGTCTTCCATAGAAATTTCTTCGCCGAGAACAGTTTTAATTACTTCGGGACCGGTGATAAACATTTTGGAAATCTGATCAACAACGAAAACAAAGTCGGTTAAAGCTGGCGAATAAACAGCCCCGCCGGCACATGGGCCGAGTATTACAGAGATTTGTGGAATTACACCACTAGCAAGAGTATTGCGGTAAAAAATTTCTCCATATCCGGCTAAAGAGTTAACACCTTCTTGAATACGGGCGCCACCGGAATCGTTAATACCGATTAACGGAATTCCCATCTTTAATGAATGATCCATAATCTTTGTGATTTTTCTTGCATGAGCCAAGCCAAGAGAGCCGCCGGCTACAGTAAAATCTTGAGCAAAAATACAAACCGGATGACCAATAATAATTCCCGTTCCGGTGATAACGCCATCAGCAGCAAGATCTTTTTTATCCATTCCAAAATCTTTACCGGCATGTTTTACGAAGAGATCGAATTCAAAGAAGGTTCCGGGATCGAGCAGAGCATCAATTCTTTCACGGGCAGTTAACTTACCAGTCGCTTTTTGTTTTTGTATCGCCTTAACACCGCCCCCTTCACTAACAACTTCCTGGCGAAAGAGAAAATCTTTAAACTTAGTTAGGATAGACATTTTACCTCACACACACTGTGGATAGAAATTTGCAGAATTACGGTCGTAAACTTACAGAAATTAGGTTGAAGAAAGAATAGAGATGTCTTATTAAACCAACACGAAGTCTTTTAAGTGACAACTCATAAGGTGCTTAGACTTGTCGCATTCAAGGTGATCAAAAATAAGGCTCTAAAAACATAATATTAGAAATGCTAATTAGAATTATATTAATGCTAGTCAAATTTGCTTGAGGGTGATAAAGTGGATTCTGGATGGAAAATAACATCAAATGACATTAAACATTGGACTGAAACAAGAAAAAGAGAATCTGAAGAGATATTGCCATTACTTATAATGAAACTTGTCTATGCATGTTGCAATCCATCAGAAATACATTTTCCTGCTGGAGATAGTATTTCTATAGGAGATTATGATGGAATTGTTAATACCGAAATTGGGAATGAATTTGTACCATTAGGAAAATCTGTTTGGGAGTTGAGTACTGAGAAAGCGATAGGAAGCAAATTCGAGAGCGATTATAAAAAAAGAACAATTAAACCTGAAGGGGTTACTAAACGGAAAACTTCAATAGTTTTTGTTACATCAAATGTATGGAAAGGAATGCATAAATGGTGCGAAGCTAAAAACAAAGGTAGGCAATGGAAAAAAGTTTATGGTTTAAACAGAGATGACCTTGTAACATGGTTACATCAGTGTCCTGCTGTACATCGATGGTTTGCTAATTTAATTGGTAAACGTGTTGATGGGATCCTAGACGTAGAACAGGCAATGAATATCTGGTTAAATGGAACTAAAATAAAACTTCCTTCTGATTTTCTTCTTTTTGAAAGAGAGAAACAAATAGGTGAATTAAAAACTTTACTAAACAACAAAGCAAATAAAATACAGATTGTAGCTCCCTCCAAAAGTGAAGCATTACTATTCTCAGTAGCAGTTATAAAGAATGAGGCGAGTCTGATCAACAAAGGATTGCTTGTTCATTCGCAATCGCGGTGGGATCAATTAACTGATTCAAAATATCCTCTCATTCTTTTAGCAGATAATTTCTTTCCTACAAATATTGGTCAGGCAATTAATAACGGCCATCACGTGATAGTTACTCATGAATCGTTTGAGACGTTTTCACAAAAAGAAGGAATTAAATTAGAAAGACTCTCTCATGATGGAATTATCAAATCACTGGCAGTTATTGGCTTTGAAATTGAGAAGGCGGAAAAAATATATCGAAGCACTCGCGGATATTTATATTTGATAAGGCAGCATGGTTTAATGGAGCCACATGATTTTGTAGTTCCAAAATGGGTTACTGAGCTTGACAATAACATATTACTATCTATTCTAATAGCTACAGAATGGGATACTAGAAAAGAAAAAGATAAAGAAGTTCTCGCAAAACTTTCTGGTTATGAATATGTAAAACTAGAAAAAGTATTAAATGAGTTGGCGATTTCTCCGGATACACCTATTCGATTAGTCGGTTCGATTTGGCAAGTCATATCAAAAATAAACTTATGGTCATTGGTCTCTGGTAAAATTAACAAGCAATTTATAGAACGTTTAGAGCAAATTATATTTGATGTATTGGGAGAACAAGATCCATCTTACGATTTAAAACCGGAAGATCGTTGGCTTTCCAGTATGCAAACAGAAGAACCTTCTTATTCTATGAGATTGAAAACTGGTTTAGCAGATTCCTTAGCACTTTTAGCAATGTACGGCGATACGAGTTCAAAATTACTTGGAGATATTAATCTTGAATCAAGGATATCACGTTGGGTAAAAGTGTTGCTTGAGAAGGATACAAGCGCAAAAGGCTGGTATTCTTTTGGTAAAAACATTATCCCTTTAGCTG
>CAZEDR010000071.1:9956-13877 GCA_964510975.1 uncultured Melioribacter sp.
CACCAGAAAGTTTTTTAGATGTTCTAGAAGAGAATGTAAGGATGGACAAACCCCAGATTGCTAATTTGTTTATTCAAGAAACCAGCTTTGGAGGATGTCCTCATGCGTATGTTCTTTGGGCGCTTGAATCGATTTCCTGGAGTAAAGACTATCTGCCAAGAGTCATATCAGTCTTAGCACGTCTTAGTGAAGTAGATTTAGGAAACAAGTATTCAAATCGTCCATTTAGGTCCTTAAAGGAAATATTCACTGGTTGGGTAAATAATTCTGTTGCAACACATTCTGAAAGACTAGACCTAATTGATACAATCCTTATTAGCAATTATGAAAAGATTGCATGGCGGTTACTTATAGCATTATTGCCGGAATATGGTAGCATATCTTCACCAATTCACAATCCCCAATATCGAAGGTGGTCTGAAGACAAGAAGATTACAGTTAATAGAGCTGAATACATAAAATACATAAGCGATATAAGTGTAAAGATAATAACTCTTTTCGAAAAAGATCCTAGCGTGAGAATAATTGATTTAATAAACAACATAACAAAGCTAACAGAAACCTTATTTCAGCAATGTATTGGAATTCTATTAAAATTAACGACCGAGCAGTTCGAAGAAGATAGCAAACAGATAATTACCACTACATTAAAAAATACCATAGCTCGTCATCGCAGAGTACCGGACGCGGAATGGTCTTTGCCAGAGAGTGCTATCAAAGAGTTAGAGAAGATATACATCCATTTTCAACCAACAAATATTGTTCTCAAATACCAGTTTCTGTTTGACGAATATTTCCCGCGATTGGTAATGCCTATTAGTCGTAAGGAATTAAGTTATGCAGAACGTGGGGAAATAATTGAATTGCATCGAACTAAAGCGCTCCAAGAAATTTATGGAATAATGGGTATAGATGGAGTGAAAACGCTAACCATATTGACAAAAAATCCACAACTTGTTGGTGCTGCTATTGCAAATTCCACCTTACAATCTAAACTACTGGAAGAAATACTGACTTGGCTTGAAAGTGATATGAAAAATCTTTTCACAGCTGCTCAAAGTTTTATTTTTACCATGTACTATTTAGATAAAGAATGGTTAAGAACAATTTTGTCAAAAATAAATGGCTGGTCAAATAAAAAGATAGTTTCAGTATTTACTGCTTTACCATTAGTAAAATCTTGCTTGGTAGCATTAAGATTACAAAGTGAGGAGGTTAAAAAGTTATTCTGGGATGCAGTAAATAAGTATCACTTGTTGAAAGAAGACTTATCAGAACTAAATGACATTGCTGAAAATTTGTTGCTTCATGGGAGACCACTTGCTGCACTTGACGCTTCGGCCCAATGTTTATACAACGATCGAGAAAAATCATTAATTGACTGTAACCTTTTAAGTAGAATTTTACTTTCTATTGCATCAGAACCAAAAGATGCAAATCGTATTCATATTTCTCAAATTCAGCATGAAATATTGGAAACAATTGGACACCTTCAGAAGCACGATTATGAGAATAAAGATAAACTCCCTCAAATAGAATGGATGTTTGCAAAACTATTTCGTTACGAAGATCAGAGACCAATTATGCTCGAAAAGGAAGTGAGAGACAGCCCTCTCTTCTTTGTTGAACTAGTATCGTGGATGTTTTGGGAAGATGATGAAGTGGAAATCCTAGAAGTTGATAAAAACAAATTGAAACTAAGAGCAGAAAACGCCTTTGAAATTTTCGATATGCTGAAAGTATTACCTGGAGAGCAAGGTGATGGTACTATTGACTCTCATTACTTGCTTCAATGGGTTACTGATGTTAGAAGTGAGTTTTGCAAGAACAAAAAAGAGAGTATTGGGGATGTTAGAATGGGTGAATACTTCTCCAATGTTTTTGAAGGCAGTGATGGTGTTTGGCCACATGAAGCAGTTAGAACAGTGGTTGAACTCATTAAAAGTAAAGGGATGTGGTCGGTATAATTCTCGTGGAACCACTTGCCGTAATCCGTACGATGGTGGAGAGCAAGAAAGACTATTGTCTACAAAGTATCTTGAAGATGCGGACAAAATAAAATTAAAATGGTCAAGAACAGCAAGCATTCTTAGGTCACTAGCAGCATCTTACAAACACGATGCAAAGTGGGAAGATGATAGAGTTGAGTTAGAATAGTACACGAAAAAGCTTTCAAAATGTAAGCCGAAGTTTCTTATATCAACTTCATGTCATTTAAGAATGGAAGCGATTCTCTGGTTTCATTTACTTCGTTAATGTTTATTTCAACTGCAAAAACACCTTCTTCGTTTTCAACAGAAAGCAGTTCTTTGCCGAGAGGATTATAAACTCCACTGCAGCCGTTATATGTATGCATGGGATCAGAGCCGGTTCGGTTAACACCAATCATAAAACATTGGTTCTCAATTGCTCTTGCTTTAAGCAAAGTCTTCCAATGCTCGATTCTTGGAGTCGGCCAGTTAGCAATGTTGATTAAAACATCGACATTACGCTTTGAGTAAAGTCGGTATAATTCGGGGAAGCGGAGATCATAGCAAATGGTTAATCCAATTCTTTTGTGACCGATTTCGGTAACGACAAGTTCATTTGAGGCTGAGTAATATTTGTTTTCATCTGCCAAACTGAAAGGATGAATTTTCCGGTAACGAGCTTTAAGGAGTCCATGCTCATCAAAATGTATAAGTGAATTAAAGAATTCCTTTCCATCTTTCTCGATTACGCCGCAGATGATATTAGTTTTAATCCTCTCGGCTAATTTCATAAAGTAGAGAGTTGAGATGCCGTCAATTTCTTCACCAAATTCTTTTGTATTCATCGTGAAGCCGGTGAGAGAGAGTTCAGGAAAGATAAGTACGTCCGGCAAGTCTTTTAGTTTGGAAAACATCTCTTCCACTTTAATAATATTATTAGCCGGATTCTCCCATTCCATTGCTAGTTGCACTAAACCGATCTTCATCTAAATCTCCAGTAACAATTCTTACTACTAAATTAAATAATTCATGCCTTTTAGTCATAGAATTTTCTAATTTTATCCATGCAAAAAGATGAAACAAATAAAGCTCCACAAGTGAATAATCTAGCAGCAGAACAACGGTTAATAGAATCGCTGAGATTATATTTTCTAGCGCGTGAATTAAAAACTGCTGCATTAAAAAAGCTGGAGCCAAATAAGAGCCAAAAAGAAATTGAGAAAAAAGTTAAGGAGTTCTTCATTTATGGAAATTCTTAATTTATTCTCTCTATTTACTGAAAGATTAAGCGCTCATTATATAGAATATATTGTTACCGGTTCTGTCGCATCAATTGTTTATGGTGAGCCAAGGCTAACTCACGATATTGATTTAGTTCTTGTGTTAAAAGAAAATAAAGTTGAAGAATTAGTAAGCGCATTCCCCTTAGACTTGTTTTATTGCCCACCAAAAGAAATTATTATTAATGAACTCAAACGTACCTCGCGCGGTCATATTAATCTCATTCATCACGAATCCGGTTTCAAAGCCGATATTTATTTTGTCGGTCACGATGATCTTCAGGTGTGGGCAATACGAAATAAGAAAACAATAGATTTTCTTGGGAAAGAATTGTTTATAGCACCTCCAGAGTATGTTATCGTGAAAAAAATGGAGTTCTTTAAGGAAGGGCATTCACAGAAGCATTTGACAGACATAGCCGGTATGCTGAAGCATTCCGAGGCTTTAATTAATCTTGATATTATTAGTGATTTTGCTGCCAAGTACAATTTGGAAGAAGTTTGGGAAACTTTGAGAAATAGATCAACAGATTAACAACATACCTTTTCGCAAAAAATGATTATCGCTTAATTTTATTCTACCAAATTATTTTCTGTTTATTTTCTGTATTTATGTAAATAGTTAAAAAACTATGCCTTTTTAATCCAAGAATTTTTAATTTGCAGAAACA
>CAZEDR010000072.1:0-5287 GCA_964510975.1 uncultured Melioribacter sp.
AGCAGCTTTCGGTAGATCAGCCCGGTTATCCATTTCCTTATCCAAAGATTACAACATTTAACGGCGAGACAGAAGGCGGTGGCGGAATGGAATCGCCGATGATGACTAACAACGGAATTAGCGGACGCGGCGGACAAGCCGGCGTTACGCTTCACGAAATTGCGCATACATATTTTCCTTTCTTTATGGGAATAAACGAACGCAAATACGCTTGGATGGATGAAGGCTGGGCTACATTTTTTACTTCGGCAAATCAATCAAATGTAGTTGAGGGCGGAACGGGTGATTCGTTCGAAGGAAACATTCGCGGAGTTAGTGCAATGATGGGAAACGAAACAGATTTTCCGCTAATAACTCTTTCTTCGAACACACCCACCAGTCAGAATTATGGTTTTAATTCTTACGCAAAGGCATCAACAGCATATTATTTCTTAAAAGAGGTTCTTGGGGAAGAACTGTTTAAGAAAGCGTTACTCGAATACATTAACAGATGGAACGGTAAGCATCCGCTTCCGTATGATTTCTTTAACACATTTAATGATGTAGCTAAAGAAGACCTAAGCTGGTTCTGGAATCCTTGGTTTTTTGAATACGGTTATCCGGATTTGGCAATCAAATCTGTAAAGCCAACTAAGAGTGGAACAGAAATAGTAATTGAAAAAATTGGCAATGTTCCAATTCCAATTGATTTGGAAATCACCTACTCGGATGATACAAAAGAAAAAGTATATCATAAAACCTCGGTATGGAAATCCGGTGTAAAAGAAATTCAAACAAACTTGAAGACGAAAAAAGAAGTTAAACGAGTTGAGTTAATTGACGACCACTCACCGGACGGTAAACTAAAAAATAATCTTTGGGAGAAGAAGTAAAATCTAACCGCAAAGTGCACAAAGAAAAGCTTCACAAAGAACACAAAGTGAAAAAGAACTTTTCTTTGCGCTCTTTGTGCCTTCTTTGTGAACTTTGTGGTTAAAAAGCATCATTGAATAAATCTCCCAGATCACAGTTCAACCTTTTGGGGTTGTTAATCACTAATCAGATTTATAAACTTGCCTACATTAATAATAAAAGACTATTCAAGTGAATAAAAAACTAACAGTTTTGCTGCTCCTTATCTCTGCTTGTTTCTCTTATGCACAAGAGATAATTCAAAAAGGTGATTCTTATTATCTTTCAAATACATTGATTGTAAAATTTAAAGAGGGTGCTTCACCACTAGCAAGCGCTCAATCGTTACAGAAAAAAGGTTTTACGCCTTTTACGGTTACGGAAGCAACAAAACTTTTTCCGGAAGAAAATGCTCTTAGAAAAGGTTCAAATTCTCTAGGCAATATTTATCTTCTTAAATATAGTTCTACAGAAGATCCGCTCGAACTTTCCCAGAAGTTTTCTAAAAGCAAAGACGTTGAGTATGCCGAGCCTAAATATGTTCATCGTGTAACTATAGTGCCAAACGATTCCATCTTTCTAACCGGGCAGCAAATAAATTTAAGCAGAGTTTCTGCAACACAAGCATGGGATATAACGAAAGGGGATTCCTCCGTTCTCATTGCAATTATAGACACGGGAGTAGACTGGGCTCATCCCGATTTAGCCGCAAACATTTTGAGAGACAATACCGGCAAGGTTATAGGTAAAGATTTTGGCGGATTGAATGGAACACCGGACGATGATCCAGGTGAAGATAAAGAACCAAGCGGAAAACTTGCTTATCATGGAACCCATGTTGCCGGAATAGTTGCCGCTGTTACAGACAACAAAATCGGAATTGCTTCAATAGGCTACAACTGCACAATTCTTCCGGTAAAGACAAGTCGAAGCGACAAGAGAGATGCGAATGGTTACCCATATGTTTATTACGGATTCGAAGGAATAAAATATGCGGCCGATAAAGGAGCGAAAGTAATTAACTGCAGCTGGGGAAGTTCCAGCTTTTCCCGTTATGAACAAGAGGTTATTGACTATGCAACTACGAAAGGAAGTTTGGTTGTGGCGTCTGCCGGCAACGAAAACACAAAGGCACCATTCTTTCCGGCAAGCTACAAAAGCGTTCTTTCTGTTGTTTGGGGAGAGATCGATGACAAAAGATATCTCGGTGCTACATACGGAATAAATACAGATGTGCTTGTGCCCGGTACTTCGATACTTTCTACTTATCCAACATACACTAACATTCCATATAGAACATTAAGCGGTTCCTCTATGGCAGCACCACTTGTTGCCGGTGTAGCCGGATTGGTTGCTTCAAAATTCCCAAACTATTCCGCTCTTCAAATAGGTGAGCAAGTTCGTGTTACAACAGATGATATTTATTCAAACGGAGTTAATCCGGACAGCATTAAATATCTAGCCGGGAAAGGAAGAGCAAATGCTTACAGAGCAGTAACTGAAACGAATGCTGTTTCTGTTAGAGCAACAGATGTTAAGTTTACTGAAACGACGGGAAGCAATTATAACGGTTTATTTGAAACCAACGAGACAGTAATAGGCGCGGTATCGTTAACAAATTATCTTTCACCTATTAGTTCAGTTTCTATTGGCGTTGAATGCAGTGATAATGCAGTAGCTTTGATTGCACCAACAAAACCAAGCGAAAATGCGGGTGCATTTAATACGCTGGAACAAAAAAGTGATATTTTTAATTTTTACTTCATTGTTTTATCCGGTGCCCCATATAATCATAATGTAAATTTCTTAATAAAATTTTCCAGTGGAAGTTATAGCGATTATCAATGGGTAAGCGTACGAGTAAATCCAACTTACGATACACACAACACCAACAAAATAGTTGTAAGTATAACAAGCAAAGGCTCGCTTGGATTTAATGATTATCCGTTAAATCTAGACGGACAAGGTTTCCGTTACGATAATGGTGAAAATCTGTTGTTCGAAGGCGCGTTCATGTATGGAACCTCGGAAACAACGGTTATGGATGCTGCACGCACAATTCAAGTACAGAGCACAGATTTCAAAATGATTAACCCGATTAAATTAAGCACATCACAAAACGGGGATCAAAGCACAAGTGCAATGTTTAATGACGCCGGTGCGGGGAACAGCGCGCTTGGAATTGAAACCAAACAAACAACCTACTCGTTTGCAAATTCTCCTAACGACAAATACATACTTGTTGTTAATTCGCTAAACAACAAAACGGAGAAAGAAATTTCAAATCTATATGTCGGCTACTTCTTTGACTGGGATATTCCGGCTGATGACCCGGTTAAAGACTCTACTGCGTTTGATGAAACGGATAATTTTGCTTTTTCATTTTACAGAGATAAAAATATATTAAACACATACACCGGCGCTGCTCTGGTTTCCGGAAACAACTTTGGTTATTATCCAATAAACAATGCCGCTACCGAAGGGGATGTTCGTCTATTTGATGCAAATGAATATTCCGATAAAGAAAAATGGACTACACTTTCCAGCGGAATTGTTAAAAAAGATATTGGTTACGTGGATGCTTCTTATGTTGTTTCAAGCGGTCCCTATAAAATTGCTGCAAATCAAAATTTAAAAGTTGCCTATGTTGTTGCCGCTGGCGATAATCTGCCGGATTTGAAAAGTGTTATTAAGCAAAGCAGAATCCAATACAAAGCATTAATAGATGATATAGACGAAGAAAAATCCATTCCGGTCGAGTATTCTTTATCTCAGAACTATCCAAATCCATTTAACCCGGAAACCACGATTAGCTACAAGCTACAAGCAGCAAGCCACGTAAGCCTAAAAGTTTATGATGTTCTCGGAAGAGAAGTTGCCACTTTAGTTGATGAGTTTAAGCAAGCAGGAGTTTATCACTCTTCGTTCAACACTCTACCTGCCTCGCCTACCGCAAGGCAAGGCGGGCGTTCTTCACTCGCCAGCGGTGTTTATTTCTATAGATTGCAAGCCGGAGATCCTTCGGTTGGCTCGGGACAAGGTTTTGTTCAAACTAAAAAAATGATTCTACTCAGATAAGGAAAATATGGAAAACGAATTACAATGCGGCAACTGCGAATTAGAACTAACAAACGAAGATGAATTTTGTCCCCGTTGCGGCTCAATTTTCGACGAGACCGTTAAATGCTATAAGCATGAATCGCAAAGCGCAGAAGGAGTTTGCGTAATCTGCAATTATGCGTTTTGTAATAAGTGTGGTGGTTTTGTTAACGAAACATTTCTTTGCCAAGAGCACGAACATTACGAAGTTCTCCAGTCGCTCGCAGTAGTTGGCGAGAGTAAAGAATCTTACGAAATCGAAAGTCTGAGAAACACATTAATTGGGAATGGCTTACATCCGTTTCTATTTTCAGGAAGAAACATTCCGTCAACGTACTTACCATCAACTGAATACAGTAATCAAAATGCTCTTGACCTGGCTATTTATGGAAATGGCAAAATAAAAATCTTAGTTCCTTTCAGTGAAGTTCTGGAAGCAGAAAACATTTTAAGCAGTGGTGATGATAAACCGGCAGATCACAATTTGTAGAATGCTTTCAGCCACTCGAAAGTTGTCTTAACACCGTCTTCGTATGAAGTGTTTGGTAAAAATCCGAAAGTATTCTTGAATTTCGTGCCATCCAAAATAAGCTCTTCCCGCTTTAGATAAAGCATTTCAACAACCTCTTTAATTAGCTTGTTGAAGAAGCCCATCATAGAAAAGATTAAATCCGAGTTAAGAATCTGAAGCTTAGAATTAGCATTGCCATGCTTAGAAATTAATCCTAAATAATCTTTGTTGGTAATAGGTTTTGTAGCCGGAACGTTAAACTCTTGATTGACTCCTTTTTCCGAAAGTCCGGCGGTAGCAATACACTTTCCAGCATCCTCAATAAATATATATTCAAGCGGAACATTCTTGGCGCCTATCCACAGTATTGATTTTCCGGCAAGAGCGTTTTGATATGCTTTCTCTGAAAAACCATTTACAACAAAAGGACCGTAGAAATCGGGGAAGCGAACAATTGTAAATTGTAATCCTTTTTACGGAAGAATATTTCTTTATTGTCTCTTCCATTTCAACTCTGATTTTCCCCTTTACTGTGTGCGCGGCATGAGGATGTTTTTCATCAACGGGATTGTATTGAGCATGACCATAAACATAAACGTTGCCTGGAAAAACAAAGCGGACTTTTGCAGCAACAGCCGCATCAAGCGAAACTTTTAATAAAGGACGAGCTTTTTCAATCCATTCTGTGTAAAGAGTATTGGCGCAGTAAAACAAAGTAGAGCAACCTTTAATAGCTTTGGATAGATCGCCCGGCTTTGTCGCATCACCTTCGAATATTTCTATGTT
>CAZEDR010000072.1:5297-13866 GCA_964510975.1 uncultured Melioribacter sp.
CATACCAAAAAAATATTTTTCAGCTTTCTGCTTGTTGCGCACAAACGCACGAACATAATTTCCGTTTTCAACAAGAGTTTTTACAGTTGATCTTCCAATTCCGCCGGTGGCGCCAACAACTAAACATTTCTCTGAGCTCATTTATCTTCTCCCACAAAATGGAGTTTTATATTAACAATTTCCGGGCGGCTTCCGGTTCTTATTGGCGGACCCCAACCACCAACACCGCAAGAAACATAGTAATGGGTGTTGCCGATAATTTTGTAACCCCAGGCAAGTTCGTAAACTTTTTCAACAATGTAATTGAATGGCCAAAGCTGTCCGTTGTGCGTATGCCCACTCAACTGAAGATCAACGCCATTCTGAGCGGCTTGTTCCAAATTAAAAGGTTGATGATCCATCATAATAACCGGAAACGATTTATCAACATCTTTCATTATCACGGATAACTCTTTTCGACTTTTGCCGCCGAACTGTCTACTGGAGCGGTCTTCACGTCCAACAATATAAAACGCGTCGTTTATTTTAAAAGCACTATCGCGAATTACATTTATGTTGTGCTTTAACAAATACTCAACAGCGGACTCGGCGCCGCCAATGTATTCGTGGTTTCCGGTAACAGCATAAACGCCATATTTTGCTTTCAATCGCTGTAAATGTTCGCCAACATCATATTTTATTACCGGACCTAAATCTTCATCTATAATATCACCGGCAAGCAAAATTACGTCAGGATTCATCGCGTTAAATTTTTCACTAACCGTGTACATAAATTCATAGCTGTTAATTGTTCCAAGATGAAGATCGGAAGCAATTGCTAGATTAAGGGATTTCAATTCGCCGGCATTTTTTTTAATGTCGATTGTATATTGCCTCAACGCAATCATCTTTGTATTGATGTAGCCGCCTATAACAGAACTCAGAATAAAAATTGATATTAATATTGCAACAGTTCGTTTTGTTTGCTCAATGTTTGAAGTTATGAACGATGGAAAAATCGGCAAGAAATGATTAATCAGTCTTAAAAGATCAACTGCAATTAGAGATATGAAAGCATAGACCATAATTGCCAGCCAAAAAGAACCAATCCAAACCAGAACAATACTGATTGGTGAAATCCAAACATTTTCAAGCAACCTTCCGGCAATATAAGAGGAGGCAACAAAGATGGTAACTACAAGAAATATAGTTTTGTACTCAACCGGGACAATAGATAATGCTCTGCGAATGATATAGTAATTGATCAATCCGTAAACAGTAAAAACGATTCCGAAGAAAATGAACATTTGAGAAGCTTTCATAAATCCTAAAGTTTGATAAAGTTATTGGTTTAACAAGGGAATAGCGAAATTAGTTTTAAACAAAACCTAATTTCACAAAAAATAAATAAGGAACTAACTAAGTCGTTTAATAACCGCTTGTTTATAAAGCTCTACATATTTCTCGGCTGATCTACGCCACGAATAATCTCTAGTCATTCCATTGTGTTGAATCTTCTGCCAAACGCCTTTTAAGTTAAAGTCGTGAATAGCGCGATGAACGGTTTGGATTAACGCATGGGCGGTGTAATCATTAAACGAATAACCAGTTCCAATTTCTTGACCTTGAGCAAGATATTCGTTCCAATCTAAAACTGTGTCGGCAAGACCTCCGGTTTTACGAACAACCGGAACGGTTCCATATTTAAGAGAATAAATTTGATTAAGTCCGCATGGTTCGAAACGGGAAGGCATAAGAAAAATATCGGAAGCCGATTCGATAAAGTGAGAAAGTTCGTTGTTAAACCCGCGATAGAAATAAACTTTATGCGGATGATTTTCTTTTGTATGGATAAACATTTCTTCGTAGCGCTGTTCACCGCTTCCGAGAATTACCCATTGCGCGTTAAGCTGCATCAATTCATTTAACGCGTAACCGATTATGTCGAATCCTTTTTGAGAAACCATTCTAGAGACAATACCTATCAACGGTAAATTTTCGTCGTATTCAAACCCAAGCTGATCTAGAAGAAATTTTTTGTTCTGAAGTTTACCGGAAAGATTAGTAGCGGAATACTGGTACGGAAGCAAAACATCTTTCTCCGGATTCCATATTTGGTAGTCAATTCCGTTTATTATTCCATAGAAATCTTTTTCACGGGAACGAAGAAAGTTTTCCATTCCCTCACCATACTCCGGCGTTAATAATTCGTGCGCATAAGTTTGGCTAACAGTATTTATTACGTCGCTGGTTAAAATTGCAGACTTCATAAAATTTATACTGCCCTCAAATTCGCCAAGTCCACCGTGGGCAGAGTGTTCTTCTTTAATTTCCGCTTTGCCAAAAGTTTCTTTTGAGAATCTTCCTTGATAAGCAACATTATGAATTGTGTAAACCGTAGCTGTGCGGTTAAACATTTGATCCCAGCCATAGTTTTCGCGAAGAAGAAGAGGAAGCAGGCCGGTTTGCCAATCGTTGCAATGAATTACATCCGGTGCCCAGCCTATACGCTGAAGTATTTCTATTATGCCCTTCATGAAAAGAATAAATCGCTCGTCTTCATCATGATCGTTTGTATAAACGCGGAAGCGATGGAAAAAATGGGGGCAATCAACAAAATAAACTTCTACGTTTGAGTGAGGAAGTTTTGCCGTGTGAACATGAACAGAATGAACCTGCCCGGCAACACGAATTGGAATTTCTCCAATGTTCCATTGATAATGCAATCCGTGCTCGACTTCGCCAAAGATATTGTACTTGGGCATAAAAACTTTTACTTCGTTGCCAAGATTGCTCAGCTCGATAGGAAGAGAACCCGCTACATCTGCAAGACCACCCGTTTTGGCGTAAGGAAAAACTTCACTCGCTACAAAAGCTACTTTCATAAAGACAGTTCCCTATTAGAACAAAATTGTCAAAAAAATTCGAAGCAAAGATAGCCAAAGAATTAAGAAGTTTGAAGAAGCCCGTTACGCAATCAGCTCCGGCATATTTTCTTTGCCGGCAATTTTCCACTCCTTCGAAGTAACGTTTTTAAGAAAAATTTTATCATGGCTAACAAGAAGAAGTGCGCACGAAACATTTAGCAGCGCATCTTCCAAACACTCAATGGAAACTAGATCCATGTGGTTTGTTGGCTCATCCATAATTATTATATGAGGATTTTTAGTGATACCGAGGCCAAGCAGAAGTTTTCTTGTTTCACCGGGGCTTGGAATTTCCGTATCGAGAATTCGTTTTGCATCTGAACCAAGTCTACTAATTATAATTAGCAGTTTTCCGAGTTGTTCGTTCGAAAGATTTCTGATTTCTCCCAGCAGCGCCTTTGTTTCTTCGATAGAAATTTCTTGCGGAATGTATGTGATGTTTTCCGGTTCAGTATTAATAGATTTGAGAATATGACGGATGAGAGTGCTCTTGCCAGAACCATTTTCTCCGGTAAGAGCAATTCTATCTGTGGGTGCAATAATCAAATTGTTGTATGTAAGTTTTTTATCGATAGAAAGCTGAAGAGCACCGGCTTCAAGGTTAAGCAAAAAATTTCTATGAGAGAAAGAACCGGAAAGCATTACGCCGGTTTTGTACTCGTGTTTTACGTTTATGTTTTGCAGCTCCGTTTTTGCGTTTTCCACACGCGCTTGCATTAAAGTTTTTAATCTTCCTCCAACCGCATCTTTTCCGGTTAATCTGGCTAAATCTATTTTCCCTTTGGCATCGCGGTCGTTTCTATCAATATTCTTTTTAGACATTTTATTTTTGCTTTTATCGACTATTTCGCTTCTTCTTCGGTATTCTTTTTCGAGCTTATTGATTTCCAGCTTCTTCAAGTCAAGCTGCTTTAGCGAAGATTCATTTTCGGATTTTCGTTGCGATAGAACTTCGGATAATTTCCCTCGCCGGAAATCAACTCCGGAGGATTCAACAAAAAGAAATTGCCCACATAAATTTTCCAGCAAGTCTCTGTCGTGACTTACAATCAATCCGATCCCGTTAAAAGATTTTAAGGAATTAAAAATCATCTCTTTTGCTTTCATGTCGAGATGGTTAGTCGGCTCATCTATCGCCAGCAACTCCGGATTACTTACAAGCGCACATGCAATTTGAACCCGCTTTCTTTCACCATGCGAGAGCGTGTCCCAGCGATTGAGCCACTCGGGATCAATATCTAATTCGGCAATTAGGCGGATAGACCGCTTGTCGTAGCTTTGCAGTAACTCTTCAAAGTTATAAGGCGAATTATCCGTTCGCTGTTCGTTATAATAAGCGTTGGATGGGAATTCAACAGAACCTTTGCTGCATTTTACTAAACCGCTTGCAAGCTTTAGAAGAGTTGTCTTACCAGATCCATTTGCGCCGATTAAGCCCGTCCAGCCGTTTGTGAGCTGGAAAGAAATATCGCTGAATATATCGTTTATAGAGTTTTCGTAACCAAAAGTAACGCTGTTAAATTTTAGAAATTGTTTGCTCATAATCTTTTCCTTTTGTTGTGAATGATAATGAGCGGTTTAAAATAGAAAAACCGCTTGCCGCGGTTATTAACCACGGGCTAAAAAGGAACGGATAAAGATTATCTGCACTACAAAATGGTCTTCCGTAAAAGGTAAACCGCAAATTATCTTAACCCGTTATTATCTTTTCAACCCGGTGTCTCCAGAAATATTTTTTACACTTCAAAAATAAAAATGATTGAGCAAATAAAAAACTATACTTTTACTCGAACATCAACTGCAAAGAATTTTCCTTCAGTATCAACAATGAGCGGATTCAAATCAAACTCGAGAATGTTTTTGTTCTCCAGCATCATTATAGAGCATTGCTTGATTATGCGTTTCAATTCCTTCAAATCTACCGCAGCTTCGCCCCGCACGCCGTGTAATATTTTGCCGATGCTTGTTTGATTAATCATTTCATCAATATCTTCTTCGCACAAATAGCATGATTTAATTTTTACATCGTCAAAAATTTCTACATACTTTCCGCCGGAGCCGAACATAATTATCGGACCAAAAGAGGGATCGCGGAAACCGCCGATTAGCAATTCATGTTTAGTTTTTACAAACCGCTGAACTAAAAATTTATCTACAAAATAACCGGCGTTAACAAAAGACTCTTGGAGTTTCTCTGCAGCGGATAACAGTTCTTCTTTTGATTTGATGTTTAATTTCACAGCATCAAGTTCAGTTTTATGAATTACGTTGGGGTTGATTCCTTTTAAAACCAACGGGTAAAAATCTTTCTCAATTTTTTCAAACTCACTTTCCTCAATTAACATACTTTTAACAAGGGGAATCTCATATTCCGAACAAATTTTTGCTATCTCTTCCTGAGAGATAAATCCATCCCTTAAAGAATTTACTTTTGGTTTGCTGTTTATAATAGAAGAATATTTTTCTTTATTCCTTTCTAACTTTTTCTTTGCTTCCGAATGGAAAAGCATATTCGATAAAATCTCAGCCGGGTCTTCGGGATTTCTAAACAGAGGAAGTTTCTTTGTGCTTTCATTTCTATACTTTTGCCAAAACTCCGGCAGAGGCAAAGCAGTTTGTATAATTGGCTTTTCATTCACAATGGTAGAAACGCTTTCTATTACCGCAAAAGGTTCAACCATTACCGGCTCAACAAAAAGAGAGATTACGGCGTCAACGTTTTCATCGGCGCATACAATTTCAATTACTTGCTTGAAGCTGACAGAATTGCCGCCCGGTAAAAGATCAACCGGATTTTCAACGCTTCCTTCCGGATGAACAATCTCGCGCAGCTTGCTTTTCGTTTCTTCGGAAAAATTTGCGAGCGTTAAGTTTTGTTTTTCAAGTGAATCAACACAAAGTATTCCCGGACCGCCTGCATTTGTTACAACCGCAATCTTATTTCCTTTAGGAAGCGGGAAGTTTTCAAATCCCTTTGCAGTGTTAAACAATTCATTCAAAGTATCTGCGCGAACAATTCCAAACTGATTAAGCAGCGCGTCAACAACCTTGTCCTTACTGCTCAGCGCGCCGGTGTGTGAAGACGCCGCCTTCATTCCAATCTGAGATTTTCCTGCTTTCAGAACAATCACCGGTTTTGTAATCTTTCCATTAACAAAAGAAAGAACAAACTCTTCACCGTTAATAAAACTCTCTAAGTAAAAGGTAAGCGTTTTTATGTTCCCGTCTTCTTGCCAAAAATGAAGAATGTCGTTCTCGTTCAGGTCTCCTTTGTTGCCAACGCTTACAAAGTGAGCAAACTTTATGTCGGACTCGCGAAGTGAGTTTAACACAGCGGCACCAAGCCCGCCGCTCTGAGAAAGAAATCCCGTTGCACCCGTTTCCGGGTTCTCGGCTACAAAAGTTGCGTTGAGTTTTATTTCATCAAGAGTATTGATCACGCCCATGCAGTTTGGTCCAACCATTCTTGCGCCGGCGCTTTTAATTTTCTGCACAATTCGCTTTTCAACTTCTTCGCCGGTTTTACCGGTTTCCTTAAATCCCGCCGTAATTAGAATTATCGACTTAACATTTTTGCTTAGAAATACATCAACAGTTTCTTCTGCAAATTGTTTTGGAACAACAATAATTCCTAGATCAATCGGCTCATCAATTTCTTCAATTGTGTGAAAGCATTTGTAACCGAGCACATCATCTGCTTTGGGATTAACCGGAAAAACTTTTCCGGTGTAGTTGTAAACTTTGATCGTTTTCAAAATTTCGTAGCCGATGCTCTTTTCTTTTGTTGATGCGCCGGCAACGCAGATAGATTTTGGGTAGAAGAAGTTCGAGATTTGATTCATACTTTTCTTTGCGCCTCCGCGGCTTAGCGAGAAAAAAGTCTCGCAAAGACGCTAAGCCGCAACACCTTATATTTATTACATACAAATTAGGAAAGAGCAGCCTAACTTTCTTGAGGCGACTTGTCAAATTCTTCTTTATCTTTTACCATAACATTACGAACAAAAAAGAGTGACCAATGTTGGACCAACTAAAAGTCTCCGCAAAGTTTCCCGTTCCGGCAAAGATAATTTACAAAGCCTGGCTCAGCAGCAAACAACACACAGATATGACCGGCTTCGAATCTTTTGTTTCTTCAAAAGTTGGTGGTAAGTTCAAAGCTGGAGATGGTTACATCACCGGAAGAAATCTTGATCTTGTCAAAGACAATAGAATAATACAAACCTGGCGCTCATCAGAGTTTGCCGATAGTGATCTCGATTCTCTGCTTGTTGTAAACTTAGAAGACATTCGTGGCGGATGCAAAGTAACAATTGAGCATAGCCAAATACCAAAGGGACAAGGCAGCGCCTACAAACAAGGGTGGATTGATTATTATCTTTTGCCAATGAAAGCATATTTTAAGAAATAACATTTCAAAATTCTGCTAAGGAAAGGCTTTGAAAAAAATTACCTTCGTTCTCCACGGAAAGCACTTACGCAAACACAGAATTCAGTACGAAGCCGAAAAGTATCTGGAAAAAGAATTTGTTACAGATTACTTCATTACAAAGACAAGCAAATCGGCTGAAGACTTTGCCGAAAAAATCGCCAACTCTGGAACTGATTATTTAATTGCCGTCGGTGGCGATGGAACGATGCATGAAGTAATTAACGGAATTATGCATGTTCCGAAAAACCAAAGAGAAAATTTAATTGTAGGATTGCTTCCGGTTGGAAGCGGAAATGATTTTGCGCGCACATTAAAACTTTCCGGAAAGATTTCTTATCTGCACAAGCTTATCGCAAACAACAATGTAATTGATATGGATATTGGCAAGATTGAGTGTGCCGCTCTAGATGGAAAAGAAACAACGGTTTACTTCAACAACATTGCCGGCGTTGGGCTTGATGCGGAAGTAGCGAAGCGAGTAAACGAAGGGCATAAAACTTACGGACCCAACATTGCCTATTACACCGCTACCGTAAAATCCTTTTTGAATTACAGAAAGAAACAAATAAAAGTTAGCTCGGCGGAATTTAATTACGAGGGAAATGTTCTGCTCTTAAGTTTTGCCAATGCAAAATATTTTGGCAGCGGACTTGGAATTGCACCGCACGCAAAAGTAAACGATGGCAAAATGGCGCTTACTCTTGCCGGAGATGTAAGCCTGTTCGATTATTTAAGGAATGTTGGCAAACTAAGAAAGTGTGCCTATCTAAAACATCCGGGAATTGCATATGGCGAAGCAGAAAGCATTAGCATAGAACCAATTGGCGAGCCTTGCTACATAGAAGCAGATGGCGAGCTTGTGGGAAGACTTCCTCTGAAGGTTTCTATGCTGCCTAATGAGATAAAATTTTTGACGGAAGTGAAAGAATGATTAGCAACAGTTCACCGGTTTTGATAACAGATCAGTTTGAGCTCCGCCAGCTAACTCTTAACGATGCCGAAGAAATCTTTTTTCTTCGTTCCGACGAAAGAGTTCTTGAGCACATTGATATTGAAAAAGCAGAAACACTGGAAGACGCAAAACGCTTTATCGAAAAGATAAATAGCGGCGAAGATAACTGGTTCTTTTGGGGCATCACGGAAAAGAACAGCTCAAAAGTAATTGGCACAATTTGTTTGTGGAATATTTCCGTAACTGAAAGCAAAGCCGATATTGGCTTTGTGCTTCATC
>CAZEDR010000073.1:0-9462 GCA_964510975.1 uncultured Melioribacter sp.
CTGCCAAGGGTTTTCTGCTTATTTGTGAAGAGCACTAAAGGGATTGAACAATAAATGCCATCTGAAATTTCCTTATTAATCAATTCACCAATTTTGGGAGCTTCGTTAAAGATAGTAGCGGAAATAAATTGCATTTTTTTAGTGTTTTCTTTAGAGATAAGTAAGGAACTATTTCCCTCATATTTAATTTCGCCATCTAGCTCATACTTATAGCCTGGTGAATCAGCTCTCCAAGATTTAATTTTATTTGAATTATCTTTCTTATCAAAACCAGCATTTTCTATTGAAATATCTATCCACTTTTCGCCGTCATCGGAGTAGGATAGTCTCACTTTATCAATCCACAATCGTCCCGACCCGCTAAGAAAGCAACCAAAAACAATTCTTTCAGCATCAACAGCAACATCTCCAATAATTTCAAATTCATTCCACTTTTCATTCTTCATTGGTCTGTCGTTCATATTATCGAAAAACCCTTTTTGATTTTTTTCTCGATCTACCCGAAGCCATAGTTGTCCTTGACCGGTTAATTCAACAGATGTCATAGTAAAAGCGCTTAGCCTTATTCTTTTTCCTCTATATGGAAGAGCACTAATAGACTGGGAAATAATTCCCGGTGTGCTTGCTTGGAACGTCTCATTTACAAAATTCTGTTTATTCATTCTGACAGACCTATATACTGGACTCTCAAAACTTAAACCTAGACCCAAATGCTGCCAGAACACTTGTTTCAATTCGGTTGTATTTTTCGGATTTAACTCCTTTTTTTCTGTTAACTTTTCATTCAAAGAATAAATCTGAATTGTTGGAGCAATTGGCATAAACAATTTTTTTAATGACTCCTTCAATTCATCATCGGTTTGAGCGTTTTTTATTTTTGCGGCGCCAAAAACAGCAAATTTATCCCAATCTAAATCTGCTGCTTCGTCTGAAGGATGAAAGTATTTTACGTAACCATAGAGTTTAGCAAAAGCGGAAAGGTTCTTTAATTGAGAATCTTTTGCTTGAGCGGTTAATACAACTTGAAATAGAATTACAAAAACGAAAGTTGAGATCAAAAATGATTTGACACTCGAAATGTTCATTAGACACCCCTAATTAATTTAGAATTTCTTTACATCATCAATATATTTGATTATAACGATTCCTAGTTTGCCCTTAAAACCATTATACCATTTTGCTTCTTATTGCCGGCAATGTAATCAGCAAGAGGTTTTTCAGTAATCTGAACTTTCTTACCCACAATTGGTGCGTGCATAAAATGTATTCTGCCATCTTCCAAGCGGATTGCAATTCCGGTATGGGCAATATCTAAACCCTCAACACTGGTTGTTATCCCGATAATGTCCCCGCTCTTAATCTTGCTTTCGAGTTCTGCAATTTTTGGCTGTGGAATCCAATAATAATCTCTTGCGGAAATTTCTTTTTCTGTTGCCGCAATGGCTTCTACAAATTTAGGGCTTTCTTTTAGCCGTTTATATGAATCTGTATGAGTACTCATAAAATCAATTTTCTTTTTAATCAACTCGCCGCCGATAGATTTGGTAATGTCGTTTCCAATCCCTCTTTTGTTCATATCAAAAAGCCAGTCGGAAAAGTAATGCAGACGTGATGGATAATCGTTCATCTTGCCTCCGCGGTAGCGAAGGTTTTCAATCTCTTTTAGGTAATCTTCGAAACTTGTTTTGCCATTCTTAACACACCTGGATAAAGCAAAGGTAGATTCGAAAAATGTATAGCAATCCAATCCGGCTAAGTTTACTACAACACTTTCTTTATCACCCTTCTCCAATGTGTGAGCAACGTAATCTGTTCCTATGAAACTCTTCCCGATTTCAATAATTATTTCATTAATCGGCTTCTGAGTAAGTTTCGCATCAACTGCAATTTTGAATTTCGAATTGCAAATATCAACATCTTTTTGAGTGTAAAGTGATTGAGTATAGAGTGTAGAGTGAAACAAAACTAATGTGAAAGCAATGATTCTTGTTAATGTACTTCTCGGATTTATCATATTAATTCTCCCTTCATTCAAATTTAATTCTCAATTGCCAATCCGCCAAACAAACGGCGGACAAGTTCTCCATTCTCAATTAGAATGGCGGTTCTTCTACTTGAGTTTGGTCGCCGCTTTCCGGAATTACTCTGAACCGTTCAAGATTTTCGAAACGGGCATAATCTTTTATAAATCTCATTCTTACATCGCCAATAGGACCGTTACGCTGCTTGCCAACAATAATTTCAGCTATTCCCTCGGTAGTTTCACCATTCATATCGCCGCCGGTAAACTGTGTAATGCCGTAAACTTCCGGACGATTTAGGAATATAACTACATCAGCATCTTGTTCAATTGAACCCGATTCGCGTAAATCCGAAAGCTGCGGACGTTTATCAGTTCTTGTTTCAACTGCACGGTTAAGCTGTGAAAGCGCGATTACCGGAATGTTCAATTCTTTAGCGAGTGCTTTTAGCGAGCGTGAGATTGTGGAAATTTCCCTCTCACGGCTGTCCATATTATATGAAGGATTTATCAGCTGCAAATAGTCGACTATGATCATTCCAATCTTTTTTTCATTCTTTAAGCGGCGGGCTTTCGCGCGAAGTTCAAGAATAGAAATGCCGGGAGTGTCATCAATATAGATTGGGGCTTTACTTAATTTATGAATGATGCGAGAAACTTTAGCACCATCTTCAGCTTTGAATTTTCCGGTTCTTAAACTCTGTGCGTTAATTCTTGCTTCTGCAGAAATTAGACGGGTAACCAATTGTGTCGTAGCCATTTCCAAACTGAATACGCCAATAGGTACGTCAAAATCCATAGCAGAATTTCTTGCAGCAGACATAGCAAACGCAGTTTTTCCCATGGAGGGCCTAGCAGCAATAATTATCAAATCAGATTTTTGAAATCCACCGAGCAATTCATCCAGTTCAACAAATCCGGATGGAACTGAAAAAGTAGAAATCTTTTTAGCGTGAATTGCTTCGATTAATTCCCACGCTTCTTTAACCGCTTTTTCCATAGAAGTAAAAGATTCTTTAATTCCCTCTTCGGAGATTTGGAATATTTTAGCTTCGGCAGCATCTAATAAGTCGAATACGTCGTCTCTTCCTTCGTATGCAGCAGTAGCAATATCCATAGAAGAAGAAATCAAACGGCGTAAAATCCATTTTTCCATTACCACGCGCGCGTGATAATCAACGTTAGCTGCTGAGGAAACATCTTGCGTAAGCTTTCCTATGTAAGCAGCGCCGCCAACTTCTTCAATAGTCCCTCCCTTTTTCAATTCTTCATAAACGGAAACTGTATCAATCGGTTCACCGCTTTCGTACAAAGAAGTAATTGCGGTAAAGATAATTTTGTTTCTCTTATCGTAGAATGAATCGGGGCGAAGAATTTCTACTGCTTTAGGAACAGCTTCTTCATCAATCATCATTGCGCCGAGTACGGCAGTTTCAACTTCTACTGCCGATGGCGGTAGTTTGGATGATGATTTGAGTTTTTCCAAATCAAAATTTGGTTCTGCGTTTCTACGCGGATTTTGCTTAGCCATTTTTAGCCGTTAGTTCATCATAAATTTTTCTGAATTTCTTAACATCTTCCCAGCAGCCTCTTTTCCAATTTGGATTACGAAGCAACGCCGCCGGATGATACGTTGCAATAACTTTTATTCCATTCAATTCGTAAACATTTTCTCTTAGCGCAGTAAGAGTAAGTTTTTTATTCAGCAATCCGTTTGCGGCAACTCTTCCTAAACATAAAATCACTTTTGGCTTTACAAGTTCAATCTGCTTCATCAGGTAAGGCATGCAAGTTTCCATTTCGCCGGGCTGTGGATCGCGGTTTCCGGGTGGTCGGCATTTCAGAATATTTGCAATATATACTTCTTCTCGCGCAAAACTTATAGCTTTCAGAATATCGTTTAGAAGTTTGCCTGCTCTGCCAACAAAAGGTTCACCTTGCTGGTCCTCATCTGCGCCGGGTGCTTCGCCAATCAACATTGCGTCTGCATTCGGATTACCTACTCCAAACACGAATTTGGTTCTTGTCTTACCGAGAGAACACATCTGGCAGTCACAAATCATCTTGTTCAATTCAACAAGTGTTTCTGCTTTCTGGAATTCTTCTAGAAATAAAGAATTGCCGGACGCTTCTTCTTCAACAGTTTTTTCCGGCGATAATGTTACGGCGAGTTCTTTGGATTTTCTAGGCTGAAGTTCAAAAGAAAAATTATCGAACAGCACATCTCCAAAGATTGACTGCTGATCCTTCAACGCTTCCATTAATTCTTTTTTAAGGTTATCCAAGTAGAAAATCCTTAGGCGTTTGCGATTTGACTAACTGAATTTAATAAAAAAAGCGGAGAAACAATTTGCCGCTCCGCTTTCATTTCAAAAAGAGTATTTTATTTTGCGTTCTTGAAACGGAATTCAATTTTTCCATCGCGAACTTCTTTAATAGCCTGTATATGAGATTTTTCTCTTTTTTCGAATTCGAGAGAAAGCTTTAATTGTTCCGGATTTTCTCTGTCTTCAAATTCTTCTTCTCTGCCGGCAGTAATTGTGCTGAGCAAAGTGTTGAATTCGAGTTTAGTTTCATCATTGAGTTTGCGAGCGCGTTTTGCGGCAACAACAACACCTTCGTAAAGGTTTGTTGCGTTCTCTTTGATTTTTGCTAAGCTTAATGGTGTAATTCCCATTATTTAGTTCTCCTTTAATTCATTTTCTATAATAATTCTAACATCTTCTTTTGCTTTTTCAAGATCAACATTGGAAACCACATGATCAAATTTGTCCTTATAACTAAGCTCCATTTCGGCGCGTTCAATTCTTTTCTTCAAGTCTTCTTCCGTCTCGGTATTCCTCTGCATCAACCTATTGCGTAATTCATCAATACTTGGGGGTGCAATAAATATCAATACCGAATGATGATAATACTCTTTAATCTTTATTGCGCCCTTAACATCAACTTCAAAAATAGTGTGTATTCCATTCGCAATATTGGAATCGATCTGACTTTTAAGAGTTCCATAATAATAATCGTAAAATTTTTCCCATTCTACAAATTCATTATTCTCAATTTTCTTAAGGAAATTTTCTTCTGTTAAAAAGTAGTAATCATTTCCATCAATTTCGGTTGATCTTTTCTTTCTTGTTGTTGCCGAAATAGAAAAAACAAACCCGTTATTATTTTTAAGAACATCTTTTACAATTGTTGTTTTGCCGGAACCGCTCGGAGCGGAGAACACAAATAATCTTGCCTCTGTCTTCGCCACGCGCTACTCAATATTTTGAATTTGTTCTCGAATCTTCTCAATTTCTTCTTTAATCATAATGCCGCTGTGAGAAATTTCCGATGCAAGAGATTTACTGTTAATCGTATTGGCTTCTCTGTTCATTTCCTGAACAATAAAGTTAAGCCTTCTGCCGGCATCTTCAGATTTTTCAAGAGTATCAATAAACATTTTTATGTGGCTTCTTAATCTAACACATTCTTCAGTTACATCGGAACGCTCCGAGAGCAAAGCCAATTCTACATTCAATCTATCATTGTTATTTGCCAAATCGGCTACTAACTGCGTTGCGCGGTCTTTTAATTTTTCAAAATATTCTTTTACGGTTAAGCTAGCAGAAGTTTCAATCTTTGTTAATGCTACTTCTATAATTCCAACTCGTTTACGCAAATCCTTTTCTAGTTCTCTTCCTTCAGCTTCGCGCATCTTGTTCAATTCCGCAATGGCAGTATCAATTGATTCTGTAACCAAGCCAAATTCTTCGCTTGCTTGGTCGGAATCATCCTTAAATAGCATGTTCTGAAAAAGAAGTACATCGCTAAGCTTTATTTTATCTGTAATTTTTGCAGATTTCTTAATATCCTTTAACAAACCCACAGCATATTGAACAGATTTAGGATCAATCTCGTTAAATCTTTCTTCAAACTCACCTTTCTTAATGGAAACCGAAAGATAAACCTTTCCCCGTTTGATTTTATTTTTTACGCGTTCACGAATTTCAAATTCCTTGTTTTGAAGAAATTTCGGCAAACGAAGGGATAAATCAAGAAATCGGCTGTTAAGACTTTTAATCTCAGCTTCAACAGATAAATCGCCATTCTTTGCAAGACCCTTGCCATAGCCGGTCATGCTGCTAATCATAATATCCTCTGGAAAAGTGAGGGCAAATTTAGTTAAAAATGGACTGCCAACAAAAGGAAATGGTTAAGATTAGAAGGCTTCACCAATTCCAATATGGATTTGTAGAACTTCGCCCCAGAAGCTTTTATTAAAAGGACTCCTTCTGTCTCTTGGATCATAGGCTTTCATGCCTAAATCCACTCTAAAAGGAATGAATTCGGAGTAAAAGCGAAACCCGACACCCACTGCCACTGCTATTTGGTCATACCGGAATTCGCTGTAATCGTTCCATGTGTTGCCATAATCGATAAAAAAAGTAGCACCAAAACTGCCCAAAAATTTATGACGGGTTTCAACCGAGCCTTCGAATAGGAACAATCCTCCAGCCGCCGCTCCACGAATAAGAAGCGCCTCTATATCCTCTTGAGAAAGATTGGTGAAATTTAGAAGAGTATTTTCCGGAACAAGACCACGGGCCCCCCAGCCGCGAACAGAGTTGCTGCCGCCGGCATACAATCTTTGATTTACTGGAATCTCAGACTTATCACCTCTGTATGTAAAAATCTGTCCCGCTTTAACCTTTAACCCAAACGCATCTGTTCTTGTGTTATAAACATTCGGATACCATGTTAATGTTGCAACACTTTTTATGCTTTGCGGGCGGCTGAAATCGGTACCAAAAATTTTGCTAAAGAGATATGCAACCGAATTTGCATCTTCAAGAAGAAAAGAAAGAGAATATCCTTTTGTTGGAAAAAGAAAATCGTTTGTTTTATTAGCGCCGAAGCTGGTACCAAGAATTGCGCTAGTACTGGCAAATATTCTAGATTTCAAAGTATCCTGTACAAAAAGCATTGCTAACGAGTCTGCAATAATTGGCTGGTAGCCATATTTTCTTTGAAAAAGAGAACTGGCAAGTTCGGTTAAATATTCTGCTCGATAAGTGTATTCGGAACGCTCCAGATTAAAATAAGTGCTTAGAGAGTTAAGAAAGACACCCTCTTTTAATTCAAAATCGAAACTGATTTTTGAACCAAAGAGATTGGAATTATAACCTTCGTTTAATCTTCTCTGCTTTGTGTAGTAAGATTCCAGCTTAACCGTAATTGGATTACCAAAAAAAGTCGGCTGTTCCAAACTAATACGTGCATCAGCATATCCATAAAATGTTGTATCCGAAAAGGAGGGGTGTTTTATAAAATCGGAAATGTTTTGAACTGCAAGCGAAGTTCCAACCGTAAACTTTCTGGCGCCTCCAAGAAAATTCTTTCTGCTGAAATTTAAGCCGGCGCCAAGATTAAAAGCGTCGTCCTCGTTGTTCATAATCATTTCGGGAGAAAGCTCATTCAGCAAACCAATTGTGGCATTAATATTAAGCGGCACTGTATTGTTTACTGTATCAGTGGTAACACCAATTACACCTACTTCTTCAAATAGGTTAGTACGGTACAATCTTACTTGCGCACGCTGTACATCTGAATAGCTGTGCCAGTTGCCTATTTTCAAACCTGATAATTCTTTTATCAAAGAATCAGCTACCAAGTCCATTCCCCTTCCGGATCTGGAAGTATATAGATTACCGATTTTATATCTGTTTCCGGTATTGTAGCGGATTTCAATATCTACAATATTTTTCATCGTATCAATTCTAACATAAGGCTTCTCAACCGTAGCGAGCATAAATCCGTTGTTTCGCAAAAATGTAAGCGCAAAATTTTTCTTCTCGTCAACAATAGCATCTTCGTAAATGCTGTTTGTATCAACGCGAGTGCCTTCCCAAATTACCGCTTGAAACTCCAGCGCAACTAACTCGCAACCGCGTATCGTCATCGAATGAAAATATACCGGTTTTCCTTCATCAATGTTAAAAACAAGTTCTGCTTCTTTGCTTTCTGCATCAAGCTCAAAACTAGAGCTAATCTTTGTGTTGTAAAATCCTCTGGATTCATAATAAGCTTTCAACGCGGCAACATCGGAACGTACCATTAGTGAATCAAAATAGATTGCTTTGCCGCCTATACTTGTAAATTTATTTACAAACTGAGAAATCCAGCCGGGAGATTGTTTACTGTAAATAACTGCTGCAAGGTTTTCCGAAGAGATGTAGTTGTTGCCGATAAATTCTAGAGATGTTAATTCATAATTAATGTGCTGGGAGAAAACTGCAATGGGAAACAATAATAAAAATATTTTGAGGATGCGTAAGTTCAATAAATTCTCTTTAGTATGTTATAGATACAACTGTGCCTACTTTTAGAACCTTATACAATTCATCAATATTTTGATTGCTTACTGCTATTGAACCGTTCGTCCAGTTAAAGCTAAACGGAAGATTTCTAAAGATTACATCGTACGTTCCAATTCCGTGAATACCAATTTCGGAACCCAGATGAGTTTCGTTTGGAGTGCACTCATCCAGTTTATGAGCAAGCATAATTGCGTCGAACTCGTCCTTTGTTAAGTAACCTCTGGTCAATCCTTCCGCAGCATCATTCCGGTTAGGGTAATTCAATTTTAAAAACTTATGATACTTGGCCGAGGAATCCATTTCGCAAATTTTATACTCGCCTATTGGTGTTGCTTTATCATCTCTGGAGATTTTCACAAGACTATTATTCTTGCCAAACACGGCTTTATAAGTCTTAACCAGAGTTCCGTTTGAATAAAGCTCAATTCTAAAATTTTTTCTATCGACTAATAGTTTTGGTTCAACAATTTTTATAATCCCCTTTTCTACCATTGCCTCTTCGAGGGTTACTTCTCGAATATTCAAAATAATTCCGTAAGAAATCATTCCGGCAAAAAAGAAGATTACACTGCCTGCTATGTAAAGAATATTCTTTACCAATTTTAAAAATCTTTTTTTACTTATAAAATATATGAAAAAACCATTTCCCTTTTCAGATAAAGAAGAGGGCTTGATGAATCAAGCCCTTCGGTCTTAAGACGCCTCTCTATATAAATAGGTTACAAATTATTTGCTTGCATCTACAACTGCGATAGCACTTATGTTGATGATGTCTTGCACGGTATCGCCGCGTTGAATAACATGAACCGGTTTTTTCATTCCCATTAAGATTGGTCCTATTACAGTAGCATCGGTTAATCTCTGGAAAAGTTTGTAAGCGATGTTTCCGGCTTCTAGTGTTGGGAATATTAGAACATTTGCACTTCCCTTTAAAGTGGAGAATTGAAATTCAGCTTCAAGTCTCTCCGGAACTACAGCGGTATCTGCTTGCATTTCACCATCAACCATTAAATCGGGTCTTAGTTTCTTTACAATTGCAGTTGCTGTTGCCACTTTTTGCGACTGAGGGTATGGAGCGCTACC
>CAZEDR010000073.1:9472-13567 GCA_964510975.1 uncultured Melioribacter sp.
GCAATCTTTGGAACAATATCGAAACCTTTAACAGCCTCTGCAGTAGTAATTGCAATTTCTGCAAGCTGTTCCGGTGTTGGATCAACATTAACAGTTGCATCGGCAAAGAAAAAGATTCTTCTTTTAACTATTACAATGTACATACCGCTTACTATTTTTAAGCCCTCTTTAACGCCAATACACTGAAGCGCCGGACGAATTGTTTGCGGATAGTGATATGTTAAACCGCCTATTAAAGCGTCAGCATCACCGGCATCCAACATCATAGAAGCAAAATAATTTGGCTCTTTAATTACCACATGAGCATCCCGGTGTGTCATTCCTTTTCTTTGACGCTTCACGTATAAAGCATGTGCGTAATCATCGGTTTTAGGATAAGTACTAGGATCGACAATTTCGAAAGTGGACAATTCATAGCCAAGCTCTTTGATCTTTTCCTTGACTAGCGTTTCATTACCAACAAGAATTGGAGTTGCAATATTTTCTAAAGCGACAGAATGTGCGGCGCGAATAATTTTTTCTTCTTCTCCTTCGGGATAAACGATTTTCTTTGGATTCTTCTGAGCTTTATGAACCATTACACGAACAATCTCTGTGGAGAAGCCCATTCGTTCTTGAAGCTCTTCTTTATACGCTTTCCAATCTTGAATTGGTTTGCGGGCAACACCGGTTTCCATTGCTGCTTTTGCAACTGCCGGAGCTACATACCACAATACTCTCGGATCGAAAGGCTTAGGAATAATGTATTCCGGTCCAAAAGAAAATTCTTTTCCGCCGTAAGCATGTAGAACTACTTCCGGTACTTTCTCTCTTGCAAGCTGAGCTAATGCCAAAGTAGCAGCCATCTTCATTTCTTCATTAATCTTGCTTGCACGGACATCCAGCGCGCCTCTAAATATGAATGGGAAGCCGAGAACATTATTTACTTGATTTGGAAAATCGCTTCTTCCCGTAGCCATAATAATATCATTACGTGCGTCCGTTGCATCTTCGTATGTAATTTCCGGATCCGGATTAGCCATAGCAAACACAACCGGATTAGGAGCCATGCCTTTAACCATATCCTTAGAAACAATATTTCCCTTAGAAAGACCTACGAACACATCTGCGCCTTTCATTCCTTCGGTTAAATCCTTATAGGCATGTTCTTGAGCAAAAATTTCTTTGTACTTATTTAGGTCTGTTCTATTTTTATGAACATGCCCTTTCGTATCAAACATTGATATGTTTTCTATCTTCACTCCCGCGGCTACATATAATTTGCAGCAAGAAATTGCGGCAGCGCCGGCGCCGGAGACAACAATTCTTATATCGCTTAGTTTCTTTCCGGCAATTTCTGTAGCGTTTATTAATGCCGCGCAAGAAATAATAGCTGTTCCATGCTGATCATCATGAAATACCGGGATGTTCATTGTTTCTTTTAATCTCTCTTCAATCTCGAAACATTCCGGAGCTTTAATATCTTCCAGATTAATTCCGCCGAAAGTGGGCTCAAGTAATTCAACAGCGCGTATTACTTCTTTAGGGTCGTGAGTTTTCAATTCGATATCGAACACATCAATATCTGCAAACCTTTTGAACAAAACTCCCTTGCCTTCCATAACCGGTTTGCCGGCGTGCGGACCAATATCGCCCAAACCTAAAACCGCAGTTCCATTAGAAACTACTGCAACAAGATTTCCTTTTGCTGTGTACTTATAGACATCGTCATCATTCTTTTCAATTTCTCTACACGGCTCAGCAACGCCGGGCGTGTAAGCTAAAGCCAACTCTCTTGCTGTGTAACAAGGCTTCGAAGGAATTACTTCAATCTTTCCTTTTCTTCCTTCGCTATGATACCTAAGTGCTTCTTCTTTGGTTACGCTCATTGTTTCCTCTTCTTAAGAGTTTATCAAAATTTTTGGAATAGGATATTTCCGTTGATGTCAAAATATGGAGTTCGGCTGCAACATAGAAGAACTTTTTTTGATAAAAAAGCGACTGGTTCTTGATGCTGGATATTGGATTCCAGATGTGCTCAGCCGTATGCTGGTAATGTTCGGTAGATTGTTACATATTATTCCAAATTAAATTGGATTATTGTCCATGCTGAATAATTTCTCTCGGATATTTATCCCCTATCAGATTCAAGTTGATCCCATGTTCTAAATAAGCTTTAAGTCCATCCAGTACAGTGGTAAATCCGCCGGTAGAATCTTTGATAGCAGCTAACAGTTCGTCACCGGTTTTATTATACCCGCACTCATTTATTACAACATAAGTGAAGCCATCGCGCAAAGTTGAAAAAGTAATTTCTACATTTGTAGCCGGATCGCCCCACTCGAACACTATCTTTTTGTTTTCTATAATTTCTTTGGCAACTGCTGTAACGGAAACATTATACATCTCCCACTCCCATGTTACTTTTTTATTTACTTCCAGTCTGCTGCTCCCTTTTGTAAACCAGAAATGTTTTGTTATCTCCGGATTAATAAACGCTTCAAAAACTTCAGAGACCGGTTTTCTTATTTGCATCTGCACTTCAGTGCAGTATATATTTTTGCCAGACATATAGCTTATCCTTTCTAAGCATCCAATATATTCATTATTTAAAAGCTAAAAATAGAAATAATCAGATCCACCTTAGTTAATCATTTACAAACGCCTAACTACCTTTTTGTATTATAGTCTACCCATCAAAAGACAAAAAACGTTACAAGAAAAAATCGGCATAAAAAAACCCCGATATATTTACCAGGGTTTAACTTTTATTTATTGCTTGCAGCTTATTGCTTGTGCCTTTTAGCTAATTACACTTCCATAATTTCTTTTTCTTTGTGCTTAAATATGTCATCAATCTTAACAATGTGTTCGTCTGTAAGCTTTTGTGTTTCTTTTTCGGCTTCCTTCAATTCATCTTCGGTTAGCTTTTTATCTTTTTCTTGTTTCTTAAGATGATCGTTAGCATCGCGGCGAACATTGCGCAATGCAACTTTTGATTCTTCGCTAAACTTCTTAACTAGCTTAACAAGTTCTTTTCTTCTCTCTTCCGTTAACGGCGGGATTGGAATTTTAATATTCGTTCCATCGCTAATTGGATTTAATCCTAACGCGGAAGCAAGTATAGCTTTATCAATAGCCTGAACCATTGATTTATCCCACGGAGTAATTGCCAATGTGTGAGCATCCAAAACGCTAACGTTACCAACCTGGCTAAGGGGACTCATCGTTCCGTAGTAATCAACTCTAATTCCGTCGAGAAGAGCGGTTGTAGCTTTTCCCGTTCTAATTTTTGCAATTTCATTTCTAAATGCTTCGACTGTTTTATCCATTCTCTGTCTAGCATCTTTGATATGTTCGTTGTTCAGCATAATATCCTCGTAGATTAATTCTTACTTAATGCAAAATTACCAACTGATGTTCCAATAGCTTGTCCGGTAACTAATTTAAGTAGGTTGCCCGGTTTATCCATGTTAAATACAATTATTGGCAAATTGTTTTCTTTGCAAAGCGAGATCGCTGTCATATCCATAACGCGTAAATCTTTTTGTAAAACATCCAGATAAGAAATTTCATCAAACATAACTGCTTTAGGGTTTTTCTCGGGATCTTCATTATAAACACCGTCTACTCTTGTACCTTTAACAATCGCATCGGCTTCAATTTCAACAGCGCGTAAAGACGCTGCGGTATCGGTACTAAAATATGGATGCCCGGTACCTGCACCAAAAATAACAATTCTATTTTTTTCTAAGTGACGTATAGCTCTTCTACGAATGTATGGCTCGGCAATCGCGCTCATGTTTATAGCTGTCATCAAGCGTGTGTACATTCCATGATTTTCAAGAGTATTCTGTAGCGCTAGTGAATTGATCATTGTAGCAAGCATTCCCATCTGATCGCCTGTAACACGGTCTATTCCTTGTCCGCTTGCGTTTAAGCCGCGGTATATATTTCCGCCTCCAATAACAATTCCAACTTGAACGCCAAGCTCGTGAACTTTTTTGATCTCGGAAGCAAAAAAAGTTAGTATCTGAGGATCAATTCCAAATTCACCTTCACCGGCAAGAGATTCGCCCGAAAGCTTTAGTAAAATTCTTTTATACTTAAGATCAT
>CAZEDR010000074.1:0-13560 GCA_964510975.1 uncultured Melioribacter sp.
TTGGTGATGAAATAATAATCGTTGAGAAATAAATGCTTACCATTTATGATTTACTGAAAGGAAATGATCTGCGCTCTATTGGCAAATCAAACGAAGTTGTTGAGCTTGTTACAAGCGATCCCGAATTATTCGAGGAAGTTTTCAACGGCATATTTCATGAAGACAAGGTCATTCGCGCGCGTTGCGCGGATGCAGTTGAAAAAGTTGCACACAAGTTTCCTCAATACATTCAAAAAAGAAAAACGGTTATTCTTAAGAATCTAAAAACGTTCAATCAAAAAGAAGTGGTCTGGCACATTGCATCAATGCTTGGACTCCTAAAACTTACCCCCAAAGAAACAAAGATTGCTTCAGCACAGCTTTACAAATGGCTAGAAGAACAAGAAAGCATAATTGTAAAAGTGATGTGCATGCAGACTCTTGCCGATTTTGCCGTGAAAGACAAAAAGCTAATTAAAAGTGTACGGGATGAAGTTGAAAAGCAAATGATAAACGGGGCTCCCGCAATTAAGGCAAGGGGAAGACATATTCTTAAAGCTTTCGATAAAGCGAAATGAATCGTATTTGACAAAAAATCCACTTACATTTCCACTGTAGGAAATATTTATATACGGTAACTCCATAAGAGAGATAAGAAAGAAAAAACCATTTTCTAATCACTCAAAAAAAGGGGTGCGTTATGAAAAAGATAGTTGTTTTGTTCTGCTCGGTTTTATTAATGGGGTGTTCATCGTATCAAATCGAAGAAACAAATTCAAGCTTTCCAGTCCTTTTAGAACAGACCGAACTGCCTCAAATCCCACAAAGAATAATTGATCCGGAATTTCGTTTAGTAATTAGAATGCTGGTAGATGAAAAAGGAAGAGTAACTAAAGCTGTTCTTTTAAGTGGAAGCGGATTGCCCGATTGGGATTCCCTCGCGATTAACTCGATTAGGAACTGGAAGTATGAACCCGCAAGACTTGAAAATAACCCGGTGAGCATTTGGTTTGTTCAAAAAGTCAAAATCCAATATGAAGCTCCTTGCTGTTTAATGTTATCGCAGATAGTATGCGATTCTTACGATAGCGCAGTTGTTGTAGTGAAAAAACTGAACGAAGGGAGCGACTTTGGTGAACTAGCCATAAAATATTCGTGCGATTCTTCAAAGACTACTAACGGATTTATCGGCAAAAAGGATGTTCTGCTCTATCCGGCAAAAATTAATCGTGTTCTAAAAAGACTTGCGATTGGCCAACATACGGAGCCGATGGAATATGGAAAGCGGTTTGTCATTTTCAAGAGAAATAAGAGTTAACAATTTTTGTTGCTGAACTTCTGTCTTTCGAAAACTGTTATCGGTGTACATCTCAACAACAAAATTGAAGGGCTTAACTATGGCAAATGTTTTGAACTGGTTTGAAATACCCGTAACCGATATGGCACGCGCAGTAAAATTTTATTGCGAAGTAATGGGGTATGAATCCATGTCCCAAATAAATATGGGCGGATATGACAATGCTCTTTTTCCTATGGAAGGAGAAGGGGTTGGCGGATCGTTATGCAAAGGAGAGGAGTTCAAACCAACAACGGATGGTGCGATAATATATTTAAATGGAAATCCCGATTTGGCAATTCCACTTTCAAAAGTTGAAGCCGCGGGCGGAAAAGTTATTCTGCCTAAGCAATTAATTACTGAAGAAATTGGTTACATGGCTATCTTTATTGATAGCGAAGGAAATAAAGTGGCCCTTCATTCAAATAAATAATTGTAGTACTTGTCATTTTGATCCCGCTTCGGCGCATAGGCGTCAACTTAATAAAAAATTCTCCAGCGGAAATTAGAACAATGGCTTTGTTCATCTAACAAAATATCAGTTTTATATCTCATCCCTAAAGGGATTTCATTCTTTTTTTCGTTCTTTTTCTATAAATATATAATTCCTCTGGGATTTTACATTGCTAATCCCGTCAGGGATGAAATATTTATAGCACTAAATATCACCTACAATTAAAATCCCTTTAGGGATTATATATTGTTTTCAATTAGAAAAAGAACAAACACGGTAATACTAGTAAAAAGCGTTTAAGCAAGTCTGTTCTCGCACATTCCCTTAAATACATATTCATCAAATTCTGATAAGGGATGTCAATTTCAGAGGCCGAATTGCAAACCTTTAACGCTAACTTCGGTGTAAAGATTTATTAGCCTAGAGAAAAATTTGTAATTTATGGCGTTCTCTTTTTTACAACAGATATACTTGGGCAAAAAGTTACAGACATAGTTAAGGCTGATCAAGTCCCCGGAAATTACGAGCTAAATTTTAACGGAACTTAGTTAGCAAGCGGAGATTATTTTCTAGTGCTTCAGACCGGAAGTATTTTGAAGACTCAAAAAATAGTCCTCCCGAAATGAACAATCCAATTAAAGATGTGAGAACTTTATGAAACTATTAATACGACTTACTTTATTCTTGTTTCTATTAAACACTCTAACAAATACAGCATCCAATTCAATTTCATCACCTAATAAAATACTTAGGCTTAGCTTCCAAATTCAAAGTGACGGTGCGCCAACTTACGAACTTACTCACAACGGTGTAAAAGTAATTCATCAAAGTAATCTCGGACTTTTGTTGAAAGATGCTGTTTCACTCAAGGATGGTTTTTCTGTTGCTAAAATCGATTCATCTATCGTTGACGAAACTTGGAACCCGGTTTGGGGTGAAGTAAAAACTATCCGCAATAATTATAGAGAACTAAAAGTTGCACTTTTGCAAAAGGAGAGTGATAGGCAAATCATTTTAACATTTCGCCTTTATAATGAAGGGCTTGGTTTTAGATACGAATTCCCGGCGCAGAAAAATCTATCATACTTTGTTGTAAGCGATGAACTTACTCAATTTAATTTGGGAGAAGATCATTCCGCGTTTTGGATTCCGGGAGATTTTGATTCTAACGAACATTTATATTCTAAAACTCCACTAAGCCAAGTAGATGCCACAAAAGGTGCGAATGCTAGCGAGATTTCCGCTAAGAGAATAATTGGAAAGAACTATGTTCAATCGCCGTTGATGATGAAATCTAAAAATGGTTTGTATATAAATATTTTTGAAGCCGCTCTAGTAGATTATTCTGCAATGCATTTAGAGATCGATCAGCAAAAGTTCATCTTAAAAGCACATCTAACTCCCGACGCTGTTGGCAATAAAGCTTTTATGCAGACTCCATGTAAGACTCCGTGGCGTACAATACTTGTAAGAGATAAAGCTACAGATATTCTTGATTCCAAAATGATTTTGAATCTCAACGAGCCATCAAAAATTGAGGATACTGATTGGATAAAACCGATGAAGTATGTCGGCATCTGGTGGGAAATGCACGTTAACAAATCAACTTGGAATTATGCAGATGCAAGCAATATTAAATTGAATGGTTTTGATTGGTCATCGCTAAAACCAAATGGTAAACATGGTGCTACAACTGTAAACACAAAACGTTATATAGATTTTGCAGCAAAAAATGGTTTCGGCGGAGTGTTGGTAGAAGGATGGAATGTTGGCTGGGAAGATTGGTTCGGTCAGTGGAAAGAAGAAGTTTTTGACTTCGTAACACCTTACCCGGATTTTGATGTTGCAGACTTAAGTAGGTACGCCAAATCTAAAAATGTAAAACTGATTATGCATCACGAGACTTCATCTTCTGCAACTAATTATGAACGCCGGATGGATGAAGCTTATGCGTTTATGAAAAAGTATGAGTATCCGGCTGTTAAAACCGGTTATGTAGGAAAAATAATTCCTCGCGGTGAATGGCACGATGGTCAGTGGATGGTTCAGCATTACGTAAGAGTAGTTGAAAAACTTGCTCAAAACAAATTGATGTTAGATGCACATGAGCCGGTTCGCCCAACCGGATTACACCGTACATATCCAAATTGGCTCGCATGCGAAGCAGCACGCGGTAACGAGTTTAATGCATGGAGTATAGGCAATCCGCCAGAACATGAGACCATTCTTCCATTTACAAGATTGCTTGGCGGACCGATGGATTACACTCCGGGAATTTTCCAGATCAAGATGAGCTATTTCGATAAGAATAAAAAAGAACAAGTCCACACTACACTTGTTAAGCAGCTCGCTCTTTATTTGACAATGTATTCGCCATTACAAATGGCAGCAGATTTGCCGGAGAACTACGAGAAACATCTTGATGCATTTCAGTTCATAAAAGATGTAGCTGTTGATTGGGACGACAGTAATTATCTTGAAGCAGAACCCGGCGATTACATTACTGTTGCCCGAAAAGCGAAAGGAACCAACAATTGGTTTATTGGCTCAATCACAGATGAAAATGAAAGAGTAGTCGATATTCCGCTAATTTTTTTAGATAATAATAAATCTTACACAGCCACAATTTACGCAGATGGAAAAGATGCCCATTGGGAAAAAAACCCGATGGCATACGAGATCACTAAGAAAAAAGTAACACCAAAAGATAGAATTAGTGTTCACTTAGCACCGGGCGGTGGTTTAGCTGTAAGTATAATTGAACAAAGTAAAAGTGATAAATAGAATTTATGGTCAAACCAAACCAGCTGACTGAAGCATTCAAGCATATTGTTTTGCATTTGAATGTTTCAGTTTGCTAATCTATCTTCATCTATTATTTTACAAAAAAACTGAAAATGAAATGGAAATATTATCTCTGGAAGAAGCTAGAATTATCGGTTCACTAATTGAAAAAGAGTATACTACTCCCGAGTATTATCCTCTTACAATTAATTCACTAACAAATGCATGCAACCAAAAATCCAGCAGAAATCCCGTAGTAGCATATGATGAAATACTCGTTGAAATTTCTATACAAAAATTAAGAGATAAGGCACTAGTTGCTAAAGTTACCGGACCGGATTTAAGAGTACCGAAATATCGGCAACAGTTTTCTCAGCATTTCAATTTAGCTAAACCACAAATAGCGGTTTTATGTGTTTTACTTCTACGTGGTGCACAAACAATTGGAGAGATTAAAGGCAGATGTTATAGAATATATGAGTTTAGGGATTTGGCTGAAACTGAAGAAACACTAGATGGCTTGATAAATATTGAAGGTGGCCCTTATGTAATTAAACTGCCAAAAGAGTCGGGCAGAGAAAACAGATATACGCATTTGTTCTGCGGCGAACCTCAAATTATAGAACAAATAAAAGAACCCGACATAAACGAAAGAGTAGCTTTGTTAGAAAAAGAAGTTGATACATTAAAAGAATTTTGTAATAATCTAAAAGCTGAATTCGAGAATTTTAAGAAGTCATTTGAATAAAATAGAATCTCGTTAGATTAGGGGAAATATTTTTATCACTTATAAATTCACCTTACGCAAGAATCAGAACGAATATCATTCTCTGTATTTGCTCTGTGTTTCTTTGTGATATTTTTTTTTACACAGAGTGCCACAGAGGAGTACTGAATAACACCGAGATAAAACTTTTGCGTAAGGTGAGTTATGAAGTAATTACAACCTCTCGCTTTATTCCCAGCTTTCTCATTCTTGAGCCAAGTGTTTTTCCGTTTAATCCTAAAAGTTGAGCCGCGCTGTTTTCTCCCGTAATTTTGCCAAGCGAAAGTTGGAGTGCCTTTATGATATGCTCTTTTTCAATTTCAATTAACGGTTTAAATGATTGAGCATCTGCGGCCGGTTGCCGTAATGAACCGCCAAGTAATTTTTCAAAACTCAAATTCATTCCTTCCGAAATTATCATGGCGCGCTCAATCAAATGTTCCAACTCGCGGATGTTGCCTGGCCAGTTATATTGCATAAGCATATCCATATCATTTTTACTAATTGATTTCACTTCCTTACCTATTCTTTTCGAATACTTTTCGATGAAGTGTTTAACGAGTAATGGTATATCGTCAGTTCGCTCACGTAGTGGAGGCGAAACGATAGGAAATACGTTTAAGCGAAAGAACAAGTCTGCTCTAAATTTGCCATGTTTAACTTCGAATTCAATATCTCTATTAGTCGCCGCTACAATTCGAACATCGGAATAAATTGTACTTCTTCCGCCAAGCCGCTCAAACTCTTTTTCTTGTAGAACGCGCAGCAATTTCGATTGTATTTCGAGCGGAAGTTCGCCGATTTCATCAAGAAAGATAGTCCCACCGTTAGCAACTTCAAATTTTCCAATTTTTTTCTCAATCGCACCGGTGAAACTTCCTTTTTCGTGTCCAAATAATTCCGATTCAATTAACTGAGAGGGAAGCGCTGCACAGTTTATAGTTATAAAAGCATTATCCTTTCGCTTGGATAAATTGTGTATCGCTTTAGCAACTAGTTCTTTTCCCGTTCCGGTTTCACCTAAAACTAAGACTGTGGCATCAAGCGGAGCCACTTGCTGTACTTTATTCAGCATACTCTGGATTACAAGGCTATTTCCAATTATCTCTTGAAAATTGTTGGACAAATTAATTTCATCTAGCAAGTAATTTTTTTCTTGCTCCAATTTTCTTGTAAGAATCTTTATTTCTTCAAATGCATATAAGTTGCCCAAAATCATTCCAAGCTGAGGTAACAAATTCATTCCAAGGTCAATTTCCTTAAAGGCAAAAAAGGAATTTTTGTTTTGAGAAAACAGTATGTCGATTTGTTTTCTCTCGTTCAAAACGGAGAAAGGATTCTTTCTACCTAGTATTAGATTTAATTCTCCGAGCTTTGCATATGAATACCTAAATACAATTAATGAACGAATGGAATGCTTTTCTTTTAACTGTCCTAGGTATGTGAATTGCTGACTCATATTATCAAATTGCTCTCCGGTAATTTCCACATAGTTCTGTCCCTCTTTCTCTTTGACTTTCGATTTCAAACCGGAGATTGCTAAAGAAACATTACGCATTAAAGGAGTAATTTTGAATTTGTTGGTATCATCTTTAACAAGTGAAAATGTTTTTGATAACTTCATACCTACTTCTTCAGCATGTATTGCGAAGTATTCGCACGGAATCAAATTGCTGACTTCGCTTGCTAATCTTGTATATAGCACGTCTCTTTCCTTAATTGTGACCAGATCGATTAGCAGTCTAATCTGGATTTCTTTTTCCATTTCTTGAGCTCGAAGTTCATTGTATGCGTTCACACTACTGATTGCCGAACCAATTAGATTTGCAATTTTTTGAAAGTAGTCATCGTCTTTTTCATCAGTTCTATATTCGTCTGAAGGGAAGATTAGGAATCCAATTAATTCGCCTCCAGTTTTCATTGGCATCAACATAAATTTCTCTAGACCCATCTCCCTAATTACTTCGGTAAATTGAGATTGTTCGTCATTTCGCCTATGCATTTGTTTGAAATAAGCTGCATCAATAGAAGTTACTTTCTGATTGGTTTGTGAAATTTTGAATGGCAACGATCCAATGGAAAATGTTTGAGTCCACAGATCCGCATTATTAAACTGTTTTTGGTTTTCTGCTTTCCCTATAACAAAGACAAGATTCTCTTTTGGTTTATCGAAAAATGCACCTCCGACTATTTTGAGCCCGTAAAAATCATGCAGTTTGTTGAATATGGTTAAGAATAGACTTTGGCTATCTTTTATTGTTGCTATGTCATCATTGATTGAAATTAGCAACGATAGGTCTTTGTTTAAAATTTCCATTTAGTCCTCATATAAAATAAAGTGCTCTTATTTCAGCAGCAACTATAATCTATCCCCTATATATAAGCAATACTCCCTAACTATTATTTGTTTCTGGGGTATATTCATTTGTTTTTATGCTAGAATAATTGGTCTAATTATTGGACTAAGTAGTGAAAATTTTATATAAAACAGAAAATAAATACATAAAGGAGTAAAAATGAAAAGATACAACTTTCCGGCAATAGCCGTACTGATAGTGCTTTCTCTCTATCATGTTGGTTGCAGCGATTCGAATGTAACAAAATTGAACGAGAAAGTAGTGAATGTAGAGGCAAGGAGAGTCTCAAATTTTGATGGTTCGGAATCTTTTTCTTACAGCGGTACAATAGAAGAATCCGAAACTATTCCTTTGTGTTTTTCCGGAATTGGAACAGTTGAACGAGTTTATGTTTCCGAAGGCGACTTTGTTAGGAAAGGTGAGCTCATCGCTGAACTCAATGGTGAGACTTTTAAAAATGCATACGATTTATCTTCAGCATCTTTGAAACAAGCTGAAGATGCTTATAAAAGATTAGAGGCAATGTATAAAAACGGAAATCTTGCTGAAATTAAGTTCGTGGAAGTTGAAACCGGTCTACAACAAGCAAAATCTATGGCGGCAATTTCCAAAAAGAATTTGGATGACTGCAAACTCTATTCACCCGTCGATGGAATTGTGGGTAAACGTTCAATCGATCCGGGAATGACAACGATGCCGAACTTAACATCTATTAATATTGTGAAGATCGAAAAAGTATTTGCCCGCGTTCCAATTTCCGAAAATGAAATTGCTTCAGTGAAGAAAGGCGACAAAGCAAAAGTAAATATTGCTGCTCTAAACAATGCTGAATATACCGGGGCAGTTGAAGAAATTGGTGTTATGGCCGATCCCTTATCTCACACATATAAAATTAAAGTAGGAATTGGAAATAGAGACAGGCAAATAAAACCGGGTATGATATGTAATGTAGTTATTGAAAAACCAATTACTATGAAAGGGTTGTTTATACCAAGTTGTGCAGTTCTTGTTGATGAAAGGGGGAAAAATTTCGTTTTTGTAGTAAATCAAAATAAGGCTAGTAAAAAATATGTTACAACAGGAAAATTACTTAAGAGTGGTGTTGAGGTTACAGAAGGCTTAAAAGAAGGGGAACAAATTGTCATTACCGGAATGCAAAAATTAGTTGACAATTCATTAATTCACGTCGTCAATCAATAAAAGGAAAAATTGTTAATGAAAACTAAACGAACTCTTATTGAAATAATTTTTCGGTATAAGCAGCTAATCATCTTTGCAACCGGGGCTTTAGTTTTGTTTGGAGTTATAGCCCTAATACAAATGCCACGTGATGAGTTTCCGGAGTTTACTATACGACAAGGAATAATTATCGGCATTTATCCTGGTGCTTCATCCGAACAAGTAGAAGAACAATTGACTAAAAAGGTTGAACAATATCTTTATCAATACGAAGCCGTTAATAAGGGGAAGACTTATTCTGTTTCGAAAGAAAATGTGATGGTTATTTATGTTGAAGTTCAGAAACGAGAACCCGACCCGAAAGCATTCTGGACCAAACTAAGACATGGATTAAACGAGTTTAAAGGACGACTTCCTTCCGGTGTAATGTCGCTAACAGCAGATGACGATTTCGGAAATACTTCTGCAATATTGTTAGCTGTAGAATCAGAAACCAAGAGTTATAAGGAACTTGAGAAATTCATTGAAAAATTTGAAGACAATGTTCGCAAAATTCCTTCGACATCTCGTGTAAAACATTTCGGTTTACAGAAAGAAGAAATCAATGTTTACATAGATGATGCAAAGCTGACAAACTATGGCATTAAACCATTGATGGTACTCTCACAACTTAAGCCGCAAGGTATGGTTAATTATTCAGGTGAAATTGACGACGGTAAATTCATTCGACCAATACATATACCATCCGGTTATAAAACGGAAAGTGATATAGCCAATCAAATCATTTATTCCGACCCGACCGGAAATGTTATACGTGTTAAAGATGTTGCCAAAGTTGTAAGAGAATATCCTGAGCCGGATTCATACATTAGACTAAATGGAAAAAAATGCCTAATTGTTTCGCTTGAGATGCTTCCCGGTCATAATATTGTTCAATATGGAGATGATGTTAAAAAAGAAATAGAAAGGTTTACTTCTCAAGTGCCGCCGGATGTTCACGTAGGGATTATTTCCGACATGCCGGACTTTGTCTCACAAGCAATTGTTAATTTTATTAAAGAATTCGGACTCGCAATATTTTCTGTAATACTTGTTACTATTCTCTTGCTGCCCAGAAGAGTTGCCCTTGTAGCAGCATCTGCAATTCCAATTTCTGTTTTTATTACTCTGGGACTTATGTGGGCAACTGGACTTACTTTACAAACTGTGTCGCTAGCCGGATTAATTATTGTCCTTGGAATGGTTGTGGACAACGCGATAGTTATTATTGATAACTACGTTGAGAAACTTGATAGCGGAATAACTCCTCACGAAGCTGCTACAAAAAGCGTAACAGATCTTTTCGGTTCTGTTTTTTCTGCTACGTTAATCATCATCATGTGTTTTACACCGATGACTATTTTAATGACAGGTACTGCCGGGGATTTTATTAAATCATTGCCGCAAACAGTAACTTATTCATTAATGATCTCTCTGCTTGTCTCTGTTCTACTTGTCCCTATGATGAGTTTTGCTTTTATTAAGCATGGCATCAAAGGTGAAAACAGCAAAGGGAAAAAAGGCGCTTTTCTGAAATGGATTCAATCTTTTTATGATAAAGTTCTGGAAAGTTCATTCAAAAAGAAAAAACTGGTTGTGTTGATAGGCGCCGCTTCCTTCATTATTGGGCTTGTACTTTTAGCTTTAAGTCCGCAGCAAAACTTTCCTGCCTTCCAGCGTAATCAATTTGCGGTAGAGGTTTATCTTCCCGTTGGCAGTTCACTAAAACAAACCGACGCTGTTATGAGGGAAGTTGAAGACAAACTCAAAAAGGATAGTCGTGTAAAAGAAGTAGCAGCATTTGTAGGTACTAGTTCACCACGGTTTAATTCTTTATATGCGCCAAACTTTCCGGCAAAACATTACGGACAGTTGTTGGTAATTACAGAATCCGCTGAAGCTACAAAAGAAATATTGGACGAGTATAGTAAAACCAGTAGTGATAATAATCCTCAAGCATATCTTAAATGGAAACAACTCGAAATGGTACCCGGAAAAGCTCCGGTTGAAATCCGTATTTCTGGTGATAGCATTGCAACTATTAAAAAAATTGCGGCTCAAGTAGCCGGTATGGCACGCGGGATTGAAGGAGTACAATGGGTAAGAACCGATTACGAACAACCTTTGCAGGCTGTAAGCCTTAAGCTAAAAGAAGATGAGGCAACCCGGCTCGGTTATTCTAAAACTATTTTCGACTACTCACTAATGTTCGGGACAAAGGGATTTCCTGTTTCAACAATCTGGGAAGATGACTATCCCGTAAACGTAAATCTGAAAGTTGATAAAAAAACGAAATCTAGTGTTGAAGACATAATGGACCAATATGTAACCTCGCCGTTTTTGGTTTCATCTGTTCAAGTAAGACAGCTTGCAGAAGCAAAACAAGAATGGACTGAAGGAGAAATTGTTAGGCGAAACGGCGTTCGTACTATAACCGTTAGAGTTGATGTTATAAGAGGAGAGTATTCATCAAATATATTAAAGAAGTTAAGACCTAGTGTGAATGACTTACAATTGCCGGAAGGTGTATCAATTAGTTACGGCGGCGAATATGAAATGGGAGTTGATGAAATTACTCCACTCTATTACTCGTTAGCAATTAGTATTGCAATCATTTTCATTATTCTTTTGGCACAGTTCAGAAATATCAAAACTTCACTATTGATAATGATGACAATGCCTTTGTGCATATTTGGGGCTGCGTTAGGTGTGACTATAACCGGTTATCCTTTCAGCACTACCGCTTTCATTGGTTTGATCGGACTGATCGGAATTGTTGTCCGTAATGGAATCATATATGTCTCTTACGCAGAAGAATTGAGAAGAGAACATGGCCACTCGCTTGAAGAAGCTGCTATCTCTTCAGCAAAGAGAAGAATGCGTCCAATTTTTCTTACTTCAGCTGCGGCCGCAGTTGGTGTTGTACCAATGATATTAAGCCGTTCACCATTGTGGGGACCATTAGGCGCAGTTATATGCTTTGGATTGCTATTCGGACTAGTACTTTCACTTCTAGTTATACCCGTGCTTTATTATTTGTTCCATAGAAATGATTTTGAAAAAATTGAAGAGAGCGAATTAGCATGAAGAAAATAAAAGTTTGTATTCTGTTAATAACACTGTTGAATCTAAGCCAGATTTTTGCCCAAAAAGTGTTAACGCTTGAAGAAAGCAAGCAACTTGCATTGCTGAACAATACGGGCAGTAAAAACAGCAAATTGGAAGTTGTAGCATCCCGGCAAGTTAAAAAGTCCGCATTCACAAACTACTTCCCTAGCATAAGTGCTGGCGGAATGATATTTGAGGCACAAAAAGGTTTGATGGAAGTGGAAACACATAGGGGCGATTTGCCGGTTTACGATGGCGATCCGGCAAATCTTAAAAATCCAGCATTATATGCTTACATGCCCGCTTCAACAATGACTTCAATGAAAAATGGAACGGTAGGGTATATAAATGTTGTGCAACCGATTTTTACTGGCGGAAGAATTTACAACGGGAATAGACTTGCTTCACTTGGTGAGGAAGCTTCTGAGTATAAAAGTAAGCTTACCATTGATGAAGTACTTTCAAAAACCGAAGAACAATATTGGCGGATAGTTTCATTAGAAGAAAAGCAAAAGACGATTAACAAATATGAAGAATTATTGAAGAGACTTTTGTTTCAAGTTGAAGATGCGTTTAAGTCTGGCTTAGTAATGAAAAACGACGTACTAAAAGTAAAATTGAAATTGAATGAAATACTTCTTAATAAAACTAAATTGGAAAATGGCAGAAAGCTTGCCTCAATGGCTTTCTGTCAGTATATCGGAACTCCATACGATTCCACTATCACATTGAAAGATGAATTAGAAATAAAAGATTTGCCTCAGAACTATTTTGCGGACAATTCCGAAGCATTGAAAAAAAGGGCGGAATATTTCCTACTCGAATTGTCGATAGAAGCAGAGCAACTTCAAACAAGAATGAAGCTTGGCGAATTCTTACCGCAAGCTGGAATTGGCGTAAGCGGAATGTATATGAAGTTTGATGAAGGTAAAGATAGAACGCTCGGAATGATATTTGGTACAGTATCAGTTCCAATTTCAGGCTGGTGGGGCGGATCGCATGAGCTGGAAGTACGAAGCATCAAGGAAGAAATTGCGCAAAATAATTTTGATAATAACTCACAACTTCTTCTTTTACAGATGGAAAAGGCTTGGCAAGATTATACTGATGCTTACAAGGAATATCTGCTAAGCAAAGAATCTTTAGTTCAAGCTGAAGAAAATCTCAAGATAAATGAAGATAGTTTCAAAAATGGATTAATTAATGTTTCAGACTTACTTGAGGCTCAAGCAATCTATCAAAAACAAAAAGATTCTGTTGTTGATGCAATTGCAAATTATCTAAATAAAAAGAGTAGTTATTTGAAAGTTACCGGCAGATAAGTTTTTCTGTTGTATTAATTCATGAAAAATTAAATCCTTGAACATGAAGTAGAAACTATTTCGTTAGTACTTTCTGATAATCTTAACCGCCTTACTTAGCGGGCGGTAATTTTTCAATCGGATCAGTCAGATGATGCTTCACAGATTAAATAAGTTGAAAATAGCAGCCTTAATTTGCTCGCTTTTCGTTTTTATATCTTGCGAAAACCCGTTTCAGTTTAGTTCGTACGATGCCG
>CAZEDR010000075.1:0-13399 GCA_964510975.1 uncultured Melioribacter sp.
CCATATTTACAGCCCAAATATCATTAATAGATTCGCCTACAAATTTGTTAAACCAAGCGCGGTCTTTAATTGTGTCGGCTGTCCACACATAATTTCTACTTCCGGGTTCGGGTTCAACTTCGGTTTCAATGATATTGTTTATTGTCTCTTTGCAAGAAAAAGAAAGAAATGAAAAAAGTGCTAAAAGGATCAGAACTATGTTGGGTTTCAAAGTTCCCCCAGTATTAGTTATTCTAAAAGTGTCATATTTAACTATATACAATTTACATTTTCTTTTTTTTGATAGTCAAGTAGACTTAATTTTTTGCACTAACAGAATCTCTGTTCAAAAAAATATCTCGCGCTTTTGCCAAATTGTTAGCCGTATCAATTTTACTCACAACAAGTATATATCTATTGTTATGTTTTTCGATAATTGATATGTTCAATCCGGTAAAAAGTGATTTACCCAATTATTTTTGTAAAATAGAAACCATGCTTTTTGTAAACTGTTGAAGCAGTTATACACATCGCTGTTCGTTTGGTCAATCCCGCGATTAATCGCGGGGTTAAGAAAAGCGAGCGTTACTATGAAACCGTTTTAACGGTTTGTACCACAACCGTATTTTTAATCTTCTGTTTAAGAAGAATAAAACCAAGGAATATATGAAACTTGTAAAAAGACTTGCCGCTTTTTTGATGGCCACTCTATTATTCAGCTGCAACATTAACGAACCAAACATGCCTCAGTGGGATGTATCGTTAAACCTACCAATTGCTAAGAAAAATTATTCATTAATGGATTTGCTGGAAAAAAGCTCCGACTTGAATTACTATAAGGATGGCAGCAATCTTCTTTACTTCACTCAAGAGAAAAGTATCGATCAGATTGAGCTTAAAGACAAACTGAAAATAGACGCTGTAACCGAATCGGCTTCCGAGACAATCGGTTCCATTAGCATTGCGAGCGATTCTGTAACTGCCAACATCGGATTCGGCTGGATAAGTTCTGCAATTACACCTGGAATGCAAGCCGTAGTTCCACCTCTGAATGATATTCCGGTTTCAATAAACACAGATGTTCTTGATGAATTTCTTTCAGTTAAGCTGGACGGCGGGACAATTGATCTTTCTATTACAAATCAGTTTCCTTCCCCGGTTTCACTTACATTAAGAAATATTGTTCTTAAAAACGCATCTAGCGGCGAGTTGGTTGCACAGTATAGCGGCAGTACAACAATTCCGCCAAAAGAAACAAGAACCATTAAAGCAATTCCGATCACTAAAGGTATATTCATTAAAAACCAGTTAACTCTCGATTGCCTTGTTTCAACAAACGGAAGCAATGGAACTCCGGTTACTATTCCGCAAAACTCTTTTTCGGTAAAAGCTAAGTTTGTTAATCTAAGCGTTGTTGAAGCACAAGCAAAAATCCCGGCGCAAGATCCCGTTGTTATTGATAATACAATTACAATTGATGAAGGGGAAGCCCAGCCGACTAAATTTTCCAATATCAAAATTGAAACCGGCGCGCTGACGGTTAAAGTAACCAACAATCTTGATATTGATGCGACACTAAATTTGACAATCAATAATTTGAAAAACCCGAGCGGACAAACATTTACGGAAATTCGTTCTATTGCCAGAAAACAAACTGTAACTCTCTTCAACAATTTGTCTCTTCTGGATTACTCGATTGTGAGCACGACCGGTTCTCCATCAAATCAAGTTTCTTATAAAATTTCTGTACAAACTAAAGCAACCACAGATTTTAGAACTATAAAAAGTACAGATGGAATTTCCGGCTCGGTTGAATTAAGCAATCTTAAGCTAAAAGAATTCACCGGCCAGCTTCAACCTCAAGTAGTTGAAGCAGAACGGAGCGCGATTTCTCTTGATCTGCAAGACTTGAAGGATAAACTACAATTCCAGCAAATTAATCTGCGCAATCCTCTCGTTCAACTCCGCTTAAAAACCAACGCGCAGTTCGAATTCAAAATTGATGGTAGAATTGAAGGAAGAAACAGCCTTGGTCAAAAAGCTATTATTGGATTAAACAGCAGAACACTTAATACTACTTTAATTTCTCCTTCGGATTCAGTTTTAACAATCAACTCAGATAGCTTAAGTCTCTTCTTCAAAAAATTCTCCCGCTTTCCGGATTCATTAATTGTTTACGCCGGCGGCACACTTAATCCTAACTACAAAACTGTTAGCTTGAAAAGCACAGACAAAATTACCGGAAGAAGCATCTTCGAGCTTCCGCTGGATTTTGGAATTTCAAATGCGCAGATAACCGACTCGGTTGCGGTGGATTTATCAAACGATGAGCGAGACCAAATTAAAGATGTAATTTCTTTAGAAGCCGGATTAGTTTTAACAAACGGCTTACCGGCATCAATATCCTTTACCGGAAGGCTTTATGATCAAAACAATAATTTCTTAACCTATTTTCCGCCAAAGTATTCCGATCAAGATTCTGTTCTAACTTTTAACGGTGCAACTGTAGATGCAGCCGGAAATGTTTTAACAAAGAACAAACAGACAAAATCCGTAAAAGCTCTCAAAGCAGAAATAGATAAAATTTCTAAAGCAAAATACATGCGTGTGAGGTTCACGCTAAACACTTCGGGAACCGACAACTCGCCGGTACGTTTTAGAACTACTGATGATTTACTAATTCACGCTTTCGGTTCAACCAATTACCGCGTTAAGCCATAAGGAGAAAGCGATGAAAAAAGTAAAAGTAATTTCAGCAATCATAGTTCTCTTCATTTCTTCATTGAACCTTGCGCAAGGAACCGGTTCTGCGGGAGTTACAGATGCCCGTTCAATGGGAATGGCAAAAACATTTACAACTTCTTCGTTTGGTATTTATGCAGTTGGTAAAAATCCGGCGAACCTTTTTCAAGATTCATCAAAAAAGGTAGAGCTGATACTTCCGCTTCCATTGCCAAATATTTCCGGCGCGGTTGGTTCCAACTTTATTTCACTTGACGAATACAATTATTACTTCGGAACAAAGGTTACAAATTCCGACGGTTCCACCTCCGGCAGATTATTGACAGAACAAGACAAAACTAAGCTCAAGGATTTATTTGCAGAAGGCGGAACAGTTTTCTCCGATATTCATGTTCAGCTTGTAAGTATTTCAGTTCAGCCATCCAAAGCTTTCGGTGCAATCGCTTTTTCTATTACTGATCGAATTTCCGGATTAATGACCTTCCCGAAAAGCTTGATTGATCTCGGCATTGAAGGAAATTTACCGAACAAAGTTTACAATTTTAACGACACACAATTCAAAGCTTCTTGGCTGAGAAAGTATTCCTTCTCGTATGCACGCGATTTCAAAATTATTCCTAAACTGTTCAAGAGTTTTAAGGTTGGTGCCTCAATAAATTTTGTAAGCGGATTTTTCTACGCCGGACTTGATCACATAAACACCGAACTAAAAACCGGTGAGGCAAATACAATTACCGGCAAAGGAGATTTTCTTGCATACTCTGCCTTCTCGCCGGACTTCAAAGTGAAATACAATTTTGTTGAGGATAAGAAAAAAGAAGATTTCTCCGGAACTCCGTTTCCAACTCCAGCCGGCAGCGGCGTTGGTTTCGATTTTGGAATTAGCACACTTCTGAGTGATAATTTCTCCGTTGGGTTTTCTATTACAGACATAGGCAAAATAAAGTGGGATAAAGATGTAGCACAGTATTCATCCAATGCCGCAATTTATTTGGATGATCTAAGTGATAAAGCACAGCGAGATACATTGGTAAACCGACTCACCGGAAAAGAGAGCGGTCAATTTATAAACTCTATTACAACTCAAATGGCCACAGCATTACACATTGGCGCATCGCTTAAATTAGAAAGTGTGCCCGGAACAATGCTTCTTGCTTTGGATTATCATCAAGGAATGAACGAAGAACCGGGAAACAGCAAGAAGCCTCGCATAGCGTTGGGTGTTGATTGGTACAATCTTGGAGTTTTTGCGCTTCGCACCGGCTGGGCTTTTGGCGGCTTCGATAAATTTAATTGGGGATTAGGTTTGGGAATTGATTTTGGTGTGGTCGCTCTAAACTTTGGCTCGCCGGATTTTCAAAACGTTGTGTCCCCAAACAAAGCTAAACGGGTTACTTTTGCAGTAGATTCTGTTTGGAAATTTTAACATGGGAGTTAAGTAGTTATGATTAACAAACTCAAATTTTTCGCGGCTATCCTTCTTCTGCTGAACCTATTTTCATGTTCAAAAGAAAGCGATAGCAATCCGGTTCAATCCGATCCTAACGATGATTTAACAATTAGCACTATTTCTTTGAATTTTGTTAACGGCGAAACCGAAAAGACATTGGTAATCAACATCGCATCCGGCAAAAAAATAAAGTGGACTTTACGACGTTCCAAACTATGGTTAAACTTTGATGCCGAAGAAGGAACAGAAAGTAAAAATATTGTTGTATCAGTAAACCGCTTTAGAATGGTTTCCAATTTCGAAACCGATACAATTGTAATTGCTGCAACATCTTTAGGAAAAACTTCCGGTGAGTCTTCTGTATATGCCGGCTCAAAAAAAATTCCGGTTACTATTTCTAAGGGATCAATTCAACTATTAGAAGAAAAAATTGGAAACAGCATTAAACTTCCGACTACAATAGATACTACTGCCACATTACTAGCAACCGCAAAAATTAAGCAGGGCTCTATAATTAATCTTACTACTGCTGCCGGGGCATTTTATCAAGGAACAAAATTTTTTGCAGATGCAGGCAATATTTCCTTAAGAGCAAAATCTTCTGCAAACACAGATAGACGGGATTCTATTCCATTCAAAAAATCATCTTTTAGTTTTACAGATCCGATAACAAAAACGCAGAGCACAGCATATTACCTAACTCCGGAAACACCAAAACTGCCGCCAACTGCATGGCCAATTGATTTTGACGGAACAACATTTCATAATTTTAAAGTGATGGGCTCGGGTGGTTTTCCATCTTTTAAAGACAGTATTGCTTCTGTTACTGAAGCTGCACTTACTTCTCCTTCCGATGGCTCTACTGTTTCGAAATCTTCCGATCTCGTTTTATCGTGGACTCCTACTTCAGCAAGCGATGATAAAGTTTTTGCTGTAATTGTTGCATCGAGCGATACTTCCAAACGGATTACTGCTGCAATTGCCGATGACAATTCCGGTTCATTAGTAATAAGCGCAAGTAAAATGAAAACTCTTAATTCCGGAAGCGCCACTTTATACTTTGTTAGATTTAGATATAGAATTGATGTTTTGAGTGGTTACAAGGTTGGACTGTTAACTCTATCTCAACGAACTTATTCGCTTACAATAAATTAAATAATTCATGTTACGCATATATTCAAATAACTTTGCCACTAGGACACCAAGGCACTAAGAAATTTTGAATAAGCAAGTAAGTTTTTAGTTTTTCCTTTGTGCCTTAGAGACTTTGTGGCAAAAAATTATTTCGAGCGTAACATAGTGAATATGTAGTGACGGAATAAATTTCCGTCACTATTTTAAAATCATTTTAACCTGAATGCTTCCTTTACCAAATCTTCTTCAAAGAAGCCGGAGACTTTTCCTTCCGAAGCATAAATGTAAACCGCCGCTTCATAAATGCTTCCCAGTGTTGAGCTAATTAATGCAAGTAAAATAAAAGCAAGCACAAACGCGCTTATAACCATAACGAGCATTCCGGTTGAAAGAACTTCTGCAAAAGCGATCATTGCAAATACCATTGCAATGATTAATGCAAACATGATTACGCCAAATGCAAAACCAATACTTATGTTTCCAACAATTTGCTCGCCCCATGTTTTCTTTAGCAGTTGAGTGCTTCTCTTAATTGCTTCTATTGGTCCAACGTTTTCAACAATAAAAACCGGAATCACAAGAAACGTAGCCAGACTCCAAGCCATGCTCAGTAGAGAGACCACAATTTTGCCAAGCAAGCCGGAACGCTCTGAGATTGAACGTAAAATCATTCCAACAGTCGCCGCAATAAAAGAGTAACCCAGAATAGTTAGAATTCTACTTCCGGCGATTCTAAATCCGTCGCCTACGGTAGGATTTCCTCCGCGTAAACGAATCATAGCTGCGCCAACTAAAGCCGTATTGCAAAAAATTATAATAAAGTATTGAACAAAGTAAAAAAGAAATCCGATTATATACTGCACCACACCAAATTCTTTAAGCGATTGTGCGGCGGTTTCTCCAATCAAAAAAATGGGCAGCGCAAAGCTAAGAGTTACAACAATTACGGCAATTGTTGAAAGAATCGGGAAAACAATCAATTCCTTATCTTGCTTTAAAACACCCCAACTTGCTTTCATCAAGTTCCAGCTGTTGCTAAATTTTGTAAACATAAACATCTCCCATATATGATTTACAGCAGAGACGCTGCATTCCGTAAAAAACACGGAACAAGCGCAACGTCTCTGCATAATAATTATGCTACCGGCTGTTTATCAACTGGTTTTTGATTTCCCGCAATAATATTAGTTAAGAAAGCTGAAAGCAATCCGCCGAGATTATCTCCTCCTTGAACAAGAAAATCCGGAGTAACTTTTACATTGCCGCTTGCAATCTGTTTTGCAATTTCAATTGCAGTAACACCTTGCTGACCGACAGCTTTGTTTTGCAGCTCGTACGCTTTAGCCGTTGATTCACCGATTGCAAGAATCTTCGAACCTTCGGCATCACCTTTAGCCTTAATACCAAGCGCTTCACCTTGCGCACGGAGACGAATACTTTCCGATTCACCTTCTGCAAAGCGAATTGCTTTTTGTTTGTTTTGCTCGGCAATCTTAACACCAATTTCAGCTTCAACAAGATTTTTTTGTTGATCTGCTTCCGCGTGGGTTTTCTCTGTTGCAATTCTTGTCTGTTCTGCTTTCTGCATATCTTGATACATCGCTTGTTGCTGCTGAGCAATAATTTTCTTTGTCTGCGTATCCATCAACTCTTGAGGCAAATTAATTTGACAAATAAGAACGCTCACACATTCAACATGATATTTTTCCAATTCAGCTTTAGCACGCTCTTCAGCTTTGCGCTGCTCTTCCTGTCTGTCCTGCATAAAGTTCATTGCAGAAGTTGACGAAGCTTGATTTCTGAATGAAGAATCAATCATTGGGTGAATAACATGCAGAATTAAATTTTCAATCGAACCGATTTTTGCAACCATGTAAGGCGCTTGATCCGGGCGAACACGAATTACAACTTTTACAGATACGCTAATTTCAAATCCGTCTCGCGAAATTACTTTGAGCGGATCAAATCGGGTTGATTCGGCATTATCCCAATCGATTGTAATATTTGTTGTATCAATAACATAAACCATGTACGCTCTGCGGTTCAAATAATAGAAACCCGGTCCGGCAACTTCTTGTTGAATACCGCGGTAACCTTTCGGCACAACGTAACGTTCAATTCCCATATTCAAACGTTTTTCAATTTCCTTGTAAGCTTCCGAACCCGGTTTAACATCATCAAGTCTGGCAGCTTCGGCAATCGCGTTTTTAACTTCTACCGGTTCATCACCAACGTTAGAAACTACAACAGCAACTTGTCCACGCTCAACAATAGCAACATCATCAAGCTCAATTTTAAAAATGAGCGGATTGATATAATATGTTCCCGGCTTGAGAACATCGTATTGCGGACCGCGTTGGCCGCCGGCTTCTAAGAACTTAGACGCGTTTTGAAAATCATTATGCCCTACCACCGGCTTAGCAACATATTCTGCTTCCGGCAGAGGCTCGCCATCTAAAGCAGTTATTAATCCAACATTATTAGCCGGAACAACAGTAGCGTTTTGAATTTCGACATGGAACAGGTCTGTATTGATACGGTAAGTTCCCGGGAACAATACTTCTATCTGCGGTCCTTTCTGCCCGCCATTCCGTAAGAAGTTTTCTCCGTTTTCAAAATTAGAATGTCCTTCAATTTTTTGAGCGAGTAAACGACCGGCTGGAATAGGTCCGCCGTCCATCGAAGTTATCAAACCAATTTTTCCTTTATCAATAAATATTGATGGCACCTTTCTAACATTAAACAGAACCGGATTTATTCTATAAACACCGGGAGGAAGAATTTCAATTTGCGGTCCCTTCTCGCCGCTGTTAATTAAAAATCTTTCCCCGTCTTGAAACGAATTATGTCCTTCTACAACCTTAGCAAAAATTTTACCGGGTGGAATCGCGTTTCCGTCAATTGATTCAATGATGCCGATTTCATTCTCTGTAATCACAGTGAATGAATATTTCTTCGGCACATATAAAAACGGAATTAGAAAGTGCAATCCCGGTCCAAGCGTTCTTGCTTGAATACCAATTTCATTTGCAAGAGCGATAACTCGTCCTTGCGGCATTTTCTTGCCAAAGTATTTTCTTTCGATTACAGCAATTTCCCGTCCGCCAACTATCACAATTGATTTTGCAATTAGAACTATTACAATTAAACCAATTGCGTAGGGCAGAATATTGCTTAAAAGCTGTTCAAGATTGTTCATACATCTCCTCTAGTTATTATAGATTTTATTTAGGTGAATCTGTTGCAAAGACACACGTAACCTTCTAACAGATATACTTCGCTACAGAAGAATCTGAAATTGATTTACTCTGTTAGAAGTAATTCTAAATACCCGGAATAGTCCTGGAAAGGTTTTTTGATTGCGGTTGTGAGTATAAAAATTGCTGCGGATTGTGCATGGTTGCCCCCGTTAAATTACTTAAATAAAAAATTACTGATGATGAATCGTCCTGTCCTTCCATTTTACTTTTTCGTCCAATGTTTTCAGATATTAAAAAACTTAATCTAAATATTGTTCCAAAAAATCTTCTTCAGTTTACGTTTTACTTTATTCTTTTTCAACAACATTTATTTAGACGTGCGGAAAGAAAAAGGTTTCATTTGAAATAGATTGTTACTTTATAACTATCAGATTTTGAATTGAAAACGTTGTTTAATCAAGAATCGATTCATAAGTTTGATACGTTTATTTAACAAAACTAAATAAGAGGAACAATTGGAATCTTACAAACTAAAGCAAAATTTCACCGGAATATTTCAAGCATACGGAACGCCAATTTCTATGATTGCCGTACTCGCCTACTTGGCTTTTACTTTTTCCAACTTCAGCTCTCCACTTTTTGTCATTTATTTTGCAGCAATTATTGCTTTTGCCGGCTATCGTTATTTCATTTACATTAAAAGACCAATAGAAATTGAAGTAACCGGTAGCCAAATAAAGATGAAAGATATTTTTGGAAAAGTTACCGAGATAACTTTTGCCGATTTGACTGATATAGAAATAAACAAGCGCCGCGAGTTAAATTTTTCTTACAAAGAAACAAAGATTAGAGGATTAAACACATTCAAAGGCTTTGATAAGTTTATTGAAGATGTGAAAAAGAAAAACCCCAACACAAAATTCTGGGGTTTTGAAAGTAAATAAAATTAAGCCGTCACGGAAACAATCCGCGACGGCAACAAAATTAATCAGCATAATATGCTTCTACTCTAGCTACCTGTGTTTTCTGTTTGAATACAATCTTCACATACCTGGCTTTCAATAATTCCGAAGCAGTATAGTTGTAAGTACACGGAACCCAATAACCATAATCACCCTTTCCAGCAAACAAAGATGAGCGCTCGAACTCAACCTTTGAATATTCTTTGTTGTCGTTAGAAACAAAGAATTCTAAAGAAGCCTCGTCTTCTTCAGAAAAAGCATATACGTTGCATGCTTTCAGATTCCCATTTACTACATAAATTAATTCTGCATTAACATCGCCGAGTATGCGGTGGGTCTTTTCCCGGAAAGATCTGTCGCTATCCGTTACAATGGAAACATTCCCGTTCTTATGAAAAAACGTACCAAAGTTTACCATATCATCTATCAAACATTTGCGTTCTGTTTTAACGGGACCTACAACATTAGAAGGCTCGGATTTTCCACCGGAATTTTTTGCTATTACTCTATAGAAATAACTCTTGCCAATCTCTACGTTTGAATCATTGAACAAAGAAAAGTATTGAACACTTGCATCGTCAACATCAAAACCAACAAGCTGCCATGGACCATTTGCAAAGATTGCTCTTTCTATATTATAAGTTGAAGCCCCGACAGAGCCTTGCCAAGAAATGTGAGCTGGTTCAGAAATTGGTAAAAGTTTTGGAGCCTCCGGTTTTACAATTCCGGGCACCTTCAACCCTTGAATTTCGAAAGCCTTTTTTTGCATTACACTAAGTAAGTTTTTCTCATCGTACTCAACTCCGCTCGCAAAACCGGGCCAGTGATATGCTTTGTAAAGTCCGCCGCCAAGAGGCTCGCTGTGCCAGTAAAAGCCCCCTTCTTTTCTGTGATGGCGCAAACTCCATATCATAGCGCCCGCAATACTTTTGTCGTTTATTACATAGTCTAAAACTTTTTCAATTGCGGGAGTACTTACAAAACCAAACTCCCCGACTATGTATGGTTTTCTGCCAGCTACAATTGCAGAGTTCTGTTTGATATGTTCAATTATCATTGCCGGATCAGTTTCATAATGATGTGTAGAAACAATATCAACTGAAGGTTCGGTAAAAGATTCTGCCTGAGGCGCAATTCCATCAATAGCGTTATAGCCATCCATAATTAAGTGATTCTGATCTAGACTTTTAATGTAGCGACAGATTGTAGCTGTCCATTGTGGCGGCGAATAAAGCTCGTTGCCGGTTTCCCAGCAAAAAATTGATTTATCATCTTTGTATAAAACTCCGGTAACTGTGTTTTTTCTGTTAACAACAAAATTGATAGTTGTTTTGATGTCTTCGATAAGCTCCGGATCGCTCCAAAAATCATCTTGCGTCTTCCCGCGGAAATCCGCGTACTGTGGTCTTCCGCCCATCCATTGCCAATTGTTAACAAAAGGAAGAATAACTCTTATTCCTTTTTCGTTCGCTATCGCCAAAAGTGTGTCCATTGTTTTGAATGACTGCTCATCAAACTGTCCCGGCGCGATAACATAAGTTGGATATGGCTCTTCTCTAATATTCCTTACGGGAAAAGTATAATTGCGTGTAACACTTCCACCTAATTGTTTAATGCTTTCCAGCGCGTCGGACATTTCAAACGAATCGGGCATTCTGTAAGGATGTTTTGTACTGTAATCGAATTCGTCTTCAACGTAATTAAGATTTGGAATGTTAAACGAGATGAAGCGAAATTCTTTTTCGCCATCCATCAGCTTTCCATCTTTAACAGTAATAAAGTTTTTAAAGACTGATTGCTGCGCAAAAGCAAGGTTTGTGATTAGCATTAAAATTATTAAGCCCGGCGATTTTAATCTGTTGTACATTTTTACTCCATAACTTTTATTGGCTTATAGAAACCCAAAGAAGAAAAATAGTCTAAATGATACTAGAATTGGCAGTTTTAGTTTGACAATTACCGTACCAATTTTTTATTCGTATTTGAGTTGGACACATTCAGAAATTAAGCAAAGAACCCAGCTTAAATATATAAAACACAACTAATGAATTTTTCTATTTATCTAATTAATAAGCTCTTATTAAATCAATAAATGTATAATTTTACGTTAGTGAATTTAACAATGCAACATTTACTCTTTTTAGAAATTTCTTGAATAAAAAAGACGCTTACGCCGCAATAAGAATTTTAGATTACCGCCGCTTCATTCTCGCACGTTTGCTATCCATATGCAGTCGGTTATAGTTGGGTGGCAAATTTACGAACTAACTCACGATGCGCTCTCGCTTGGAATGATTGGTCTAGCCGAGGCTATTCCTTTCTTATCCGTTGCTCTTTTTGCCGGACATGTTGCCGATACCGCGAACCGGAAAAAGATTATTCTTTTTACAAACATGATTTACTCTATTTGCGCGATAGCTTTGCTTTTAATTTCCACACAATTTCATTTTGCTATTGTGCAGTTTGGTGTTCTACCAATCTACCTAATTATTTTCCTTACCGGATTGGCTCGCGGATTTATGTCGCCGGCAACAGGTGCGTTTGCCGCTCAGTTAATTCCAAAGGAGTTATTCGGCAATGCTTCCACATGGAGTAGTATTTCCTGGCAAACTGCAGAAATAACCGGACCGGCAATAGGTGGTTTAGTTTACGGGTTCTGGGGAATTGGTGCTGCATACAGCATTGTAATTTTTTTCAGTTTAACCGGATGGTTGTTCTTTTCCTCTGTTAAAAATAGACCGATGCCGGAACAAACAAAAGATGAACCGATTACGAAAAGTTTAACTGCCGGTCTTAAATTTGTTTTCAGCAATCAAATTATTCTTGGCTCAATCAGCTTGGATATGTTTGCTGTTTTCTTTGGAGGCGCTGTTGCTATTTTACCAATTTTTGCAGATCAAGTTTTGAATGTTGGCGCTCAAGGGCTCGGCTTTTTGCGCGCAGCTCCGGCAGTTGGGGCGGTATTGATGTCTTTCATTCAAGCGCATAATCCTCCGTTTAAGAATGCCGGAAGAAATTTGCTTGTAAGTGTTTTTCTTTTTGGTTTGTGCATAATTGCTTTCGCGCTAGCGCGTAATTTCTATTTAGTAATGTTCGTTCTGTTTCTTAGCGGTGCCGTAGATAATGTAAGCGTTATTATCCGTCATACTATAATTCAAACGTACACACCAAATGAAATGAGAGGAAGAGTTTCGGCAGTAAATGGAATTTTCATCGGCTCATCAAACGAGCTCGGTTCATTTGAATCCGGTGTTGCCGCACGCCTACTCGGATTAATTCCTTCCGTAATTTTTGGCGGCAGCATGACTCTAGCCGTTGTAATCGCAACTTACTTTAAAGCGCCGATTCTTCGTAAGTTGAAAATGTAACCATCTGAATAATGAATTTTGGCTAAGATTTTCTCCCTTAAAAAAAAGCTTTTCTTTAATTTGCACTCACATTTGAAACAATCCAGTTAGGATAAATCATGAAACGATTCTTTACTCTCTTCATTTTACTCGTCTCAATTTTCACCGTACAATTATTTTCTCAGACCGATCCGGTAATCCAAAAAATTATTGAGATTGGTAAAACTGATAACCAAACAATGCGTCACCTCGATATACTTTGTAACCGCATCGGCGGAAGACCAATCGGTTCCGATGCGTACACCAACGCCGCTAATTGGGTCTTAGGTGAATTCAAAAGTTGGGGAATAAAAGCCGAGCTTGATGAATCGGGAGAACTCCCGGTTGGATTTAACCGCGGTCCATGGTTTGGTAAAATGATCAAACCAAAAGAAATGCTTTTAGAATTTGGCACACCGGCGTTTACTGCCGGAACAAAAGGTATTCAGCGCGGACATGTTGTTATTCTGCCAAACTCTGATGCAAAGTTCGATTCGCTCAAAGATAAAATTAAAGGCGCGTGGGTTTTAATTGATGGAATTAATG
>CAZEDR010000076.1:0-11149 GCA_964510975.1 uncultured Melioribacter sp.
ATTCTACAAAAATATTTTCTTGTCGTACTAATTTGGGGAAGTGAAATTAAAAGGTGGTTTACTTCACACAATTCAGCAGTTGTTTTCCCAGCGTAGCTCTGTGACTGTTAGAGACACTTTGAGAAACTCAGAAAAAAATTTCACAGAGCACCACTCAGCAGTCACAGAGAAACACGGAGTAAATATTCTTTCCATAATTCTTGTGTAAAGCGAATTATTTAATAATCATCAGTTTCTTTGTTTCAGAGTAACCGTTATCTGTTTGGAGTTTGTAAAAATAAACACCGGACGATAATTGCGAATTGAGAATTGAGAATTGAGAATTATAGGTTCCGGCTTGTTGGAATTCGTTCACTAAAGTTGCTACTTCTCTGCCCAGAACATTGTACACTTTTAATGTTACGCGGCTTGCAAATGGAATTTGATAGTTGATGGTTGTTTCCGGATTAAACGGATTTGGATAATTCTGAGCTAACTTTAATTGAGATGGAGCTTCAACATTCACTTCTACCATTGGTGAATATTCAAACGCGCCGTTAAAGTCTATTTGTTTTAAACGGTACTGAACTTTTCTAACCGGAGGATTTTTATCTTCAAATGAATAACTCTTTGGAGAATTACTATTCCCATGCCCTTGAACAAACGCAATACTTTCCCATGTCATGCCGAGCGGAGTCGAGGCACGTTCTACGTTGAATCCGTAGTTATTTACTTCCGTTGCTGTTGCCCAATCTAGAGCTACTATACTTCCATATGCTGTTCCGGTAAATGAAGTGAGTTCTACTGGAAGCACTGCATTAATAACAATGTCGTCAATTCCAATAGCAGCTATGCCTGAAACGTCTATTGAGAAGGATTGGATATTAGTAAAATTCAGAGTAACAACTTCACCAGCATACGCTGCAAAAAAGCCATTCTTAATAGAATTAGAACCTAATGGAGAAGGAGTAATTGTATACGCAGCATTATGGCTATACCCATCATATAGATAGATTGAGGTAAGATTTACGGGTTTGCTGAAAGTAACAATAGCATTATTAGCACCGTTAGATTCATAGTCTCTTAATACAATAACTGTATTACCAAGAGGAGGTCCGTAGTCATACAAGTCCACTCCTGCCAATCCATCGGTAGTAGATATTGTTGCAAAAAGATCACCGGAAATAGTTTCGGATTTAACAGTAGCTCCGTTATCAGTTGCAGTTGTAAAAGTGATTGTACCTTGAGCATACGTTGTAAAATATAATAGAAAGATCGAGCCTATTATGTGTAAGAATTTGTTCATATCAACCTCAATTCATTTGCATTTAATTACAGATTACAACACCTTCTCATAATTAAAAAAAGGTGTTGTTAAGTGAAAAAAAAATCCATCTCAGAACTTGCTATTGGAACGATGGATATAAACCTAGTGTACATATAAAGTATTGTATAGCTACATAGGGCATTCTATTTTCATGAGCAATTGCGTTTGTACCTGTATTTGGCTGGATAGTTACAGTACCGGGCGTTGTTTTGTTAATAGTTACCGCACCTGCTGTTGTTTTTGTAATTGCTACAGTACCCGGTGTTGTTTTAGTAACGTTTACTGTTATTGCTAAATCTGAAGGAGCCATAGTTGTGCTGGAAGTTGAAGAATACAAAGGAGTAGTAGAAGGTCCCATATAGCTGCTCTGAGGTGATGTTCCGTATGATCCCATCCCCGTTTTAGCTTTAGGAGAAACAGTACCTGTGGCCGTAGCGCCATAAACCGCATCTGTAAGGGTTGCCCCATAAACAGCATCGGTAAGTGCCGCACTGTAAGCCGCATCGGTAACAGTTGCAGCATGAGTATGAGGAATAACCGGAATTTGATTAGCTGCGAGTATGACTGTTTCAGCACCACCTGTTTTGCCAACACCGTATTGTTGTTGGTTTGCAGCATTATATCCAACAACCACTTTGCCTCTTAAATCGGGTACTGCAAAAGTAGTAGGAGCAGTACCTCCATATTGATTACCTATAAGTGAATATAATGCCTGGTATTGAGATACTTGTAATACTCTACCATCACATGGTACCCAGTCATCCATCACTCTACCGGGCGCATAGGAAAAAATGCGTATCTCTCCTATGTACGGGTCCTGAGCAAAACTGCTTGTTGTTAATGCAATTAAGAGTACGATAGATAAAATAACTTTCTTCATTTTTTTTCTCCCTTCTGATTAAAAATTGTTTTGTTATTTACTAAAATGTACTCCGGTTAACCTTTAACCGGGACCAGAAATAGGGAATATGGAAAAGACTAACTGACGTATAAGTTCAGTTCTTTCAGTTCCATTAACAGGAATAAGAAAAACATTGGGGTCGAATTGATATAATAAACCGGCATTTTTTAAGCGTGGATTTCTTCTTTCGATAGAACCCAATCGGCAGAGAAGAGGCATTTCATTTAAAGTTACATTTTGAATAACAATGTTGGTCATTCTTAGCAATGAACTTTACTTTATATTATCCCCACAGAACATTAGGTGTTGAACAACAAGGGGTGTGTGTTTACAATATTCACAAAATTTAAGATATGAATTCTTAACAAGCCCATCTAAATCTATTAAAAACTTTATGTATAAGCAAGAATTGGTTTTACTGACGCATTGCGCTGTGAGAACATTTTAATAATGTCAGTATTTATAACACAACAGAAATATTACTAGCTCACATTACGCAAAAAGTTTTATCTCGGAGTAACTCAGCGACTCCTCTGTGGCACTCTGTGTAAAAAAAACAGAACTATCACAAAGAAACAGAGAGCAAATACAGAGAATCACAGAGAAAGGATATTCATTCTGATTCTTGCAAAGGTGAGTTACTAATTACGCGACACCCTCCCTCGCCTTAGGATTTATTAATTGTTTAACAAATTTTACTATAGGCAACTTTTTACTTTTGTTTCAAGAATTATTTTTTTGCCATTACGCTCTATTGTTAAAACGCGAACTTCGCCCGGTTTTCCTCTCAATGCATCAACGACTTTCCCCATTGTTTCCCCCATAGTTTTAAAATCACCAATACTTACAAGAATGTCTCCCGGTTCAACTCCTTCTACCAACGGCTTATTATTCTTATGTACAATCCCGGCAATCTGATAGCTGCTATCGGCAAGTTGGCGAACGGAGATTCCAACCAAATCCATTTCGTGTGCATCGGATTCCGAACCTTTTTCGAAATAAACCAGACTGTTTGTGTAATCTATTTCTACACGAAAGTTTTTAAAAACATTTGGTCCAAGGAATCCGTCAACATGTCGGGCGGTTTTTTGAGAATACCATTTACCCAATGTCTGTCCGGTTGCGGAAAATTTTGGAACACCGACAATGCCGGTTTCATCAAGTGTTAATTTGCCGCATTGAATTTTTGGAATACGAACGACTTGAAATGATTGCTCATTAGCGGGCCACCATCCCCACATGTTCGCACATCCAACAGTGCCGGTTATCTGTTTCCAATCCGGATGCGAGCCGGTAAGTTCCGTCAGCTTTTCTGCCGAGATAAAACTGTATGAAGCGCCGTTATCGAGTGCGAAGCTAAGACTATCGCCATTGATTACAGCATCAATCTGAACAATGCCGGTTGTTGAATTAACGTAAGCGGGGATTGGAATACCGTGCGGTTGTACTTTGCCCGGATGAGTAAATGTAAGTTGTAAATTCGGGTAATCAAAAACGATGTGATACTTTTTCAAAACTGTTGACGGGAGGTTTCCATCGATATGCATTGTGCTGAATAACCAAAACGGTTGGAACATCACTCTTGAATTAACGCCTTCGAAATTCAAATTCATTCCACCGATGCGAACACCGGAAGGAGAAGGAATATTTAGATTTGTTACTTTGCTCGTAGAATTTTCAGCTTCCGAAAGATCAATTCCTAAATCACGCGCAAGGGCTTCACTTATGAAGAAACCTGGACTTCCGGAATCAATCCACAGACGAACTTTTCGCCAGCCTCCATCTTTTCTTTGAATCTCCGCATTGACAAGCATCCGGTTGTGGTCGAGAATAATCGGCACAGTTGCTGAAAATGCATCGCCATTATATTTTTCTAAATTTATTTTCTCTGCGTACTGACAGAAAGTTAGCGATACTTCTAAAACCAACAATACTAATAACGTTTGACTAATTCGAAACGATAATCTTTGATGCATCCTTTCTCCATAAAGTATATTAGTTTATTTTATACATCATCAACCTGTTATCAACTAATGTCGGGATAATTAACAATCCTTTCTCCGGAACGTAATCGAAGTCGGCTAATGTTATCGGACGGGCTTTTGTGTTCAGTAATAATTCGCTGCTGCCGGAAGATGATACGCGGAATAGTCTGCCGGCATGATCGGAAACCAAATAATTTCCTTTGCCATCGCATGTTAGTCCATCCATTACCACATTGTCTCCGAAGCAAACCAGCTTTTTTATTTCCTTCGATTTTGAATCGATACTTTTTATGCTTCCATCCGCCGAGGTTCCAACTATGATTTTATCTCTATCAACGATGATTCCATTTATTTGTTTTAACTCATCACTCTTAAGCCATTCTGTAATTTGTCCTTTTTCGAATTTATAAATTGCACTCTTCCCACCATCAGTAATATAAAATGAACCATTCCCATCGCTGGCAATATCATTGGCAAATACAGGCGTAGGAATCGGGAAACGGTTTGAGACCGCGCCTTTTTCCAAATCGATTTCAATAAGATTGTATCTTCCCACAACATATAGTTTATCGTTGTAAATGCAGATTCCAGTCGGCTGTAAAATTCCGGTAATCCAATCGAGTTTTTCTATCTCCCCTTTTGATGTTACTTTTGAAATAAACCCGTTGGACTCTCCGGTATAATTTGATACGTAAATGATATCTCGTTTTTTATCATAAGCCGCCGATTCCGGAAATTTGAACTTTCCCTTTATTTCCCACTGCTTTGATAAATCCGGATGCTCAAACACTGCATCAACATCCTGAAACATAAATCCCCAGCCGCCGAATGATTCTGTTAATGCTATAACTAATTCGTTGCTTCCCTTTTGCAAAGGAAGAAAGATGTAATCATTCAACCCAACAATGCCTTGAAAATTTGCATCGCGCGACATATAAGAGCTGTTCCCGGTGAATAGTAATTTTCCATTTAAGAAAATGCTGATGATATCGCTATACCCGAAGGCAAACTGTTTGGTTTGAATTTTATCTGAAGAAATATTTGTCTTTGCCCAAATTATATCCGGCGCTTGACCAAGTCTTCCGTAGTATCTTGAAATATCAACAAGACCCGTAGGCAGACTTTTAATTTCCTTCCATTGCAAATCTTTTATTCCTTGCTTCTCCGGTAACACTTCCATATCAACATCGCCGATTTTTTTTGGCTGGGATAATTCCCAATCGGTTATCATTCCTACCGGAAGTTCCGGCTGTGCCGGCAACGGGAATACTAAATCATTTTTTGATACAAATGAAAAGTTGGAGAAATAAGCCGAGCCATCCATTGGTCCCCATACGCCTAATGTACCTTTGCCAAGCCCATGTGCCAGTTCTGTAACGAATAAATCCGGTTCCGATGAATTGTTTATATAAAGCCGCGCCTGGCTATTCATCACCTCAATCTTTACATGGAACCATTGATTTATTGGAATATCCGCCGGGGTTGTTTTTCCGGGTCCATAATATAATTGCCATGAATCGAGCCCATTAAAAGTTCCTTCATACTGAACAACATTTTGAAATACCTTTGGCAGATGCGGGCGAATATAAATTCTTTCATATTCATTTTGGTTTGCCGCTCTAAAAGTTACACCGGGATAAGAGCGTTCACCAGTAGCCGCCATATCTAACTCGATTATTCCATTCTCAAAAACAACATCCTTCAATGTTGCGATTCCTTTAAGACATTTTCTCCCAAGAAACTCCGTGTTTTCAGCTTTGGTGAAAATCCACTTGTCTGAATCAAATGGAATGACTATCTGCTGACAAAACAACGGGTAAGTAAGAAGAGTAATAAAAATGGCAACAAGTAATAGACAAGATTTTCTCATAACAACTCCAAAATGTTGAGTGGAATGTCCCGCAAAAAATTGCGGTGTAAAAACCATTTATAAGCAAGATGAATTAAAACTCTTTTTTAGGTAATTTGGACGAAAGGATTGAGAAAAGTTACGCGATTTTTGATCGACTAAAGTTGGATTTTCGATAAACCTTACTTTAGTTGGCTACATATTTCATCATTTTGGGATATTTAATAAGCAAAACACAAAACGGCAAACTCGTCATTACTCTATATGATAAATAATTTCATTATACTTTTTCATTTTTTCAATCTCGTGTTTGGGCTGACAACTTTGCTCTATTACTCGAAACGGATGAGTAATGGGCAGTCAGCGATTCAGAGATCGTTTATGCAACAGGCACTATTCTATAATTTGGCTGTTCTGCTGACTGCCGTGTTAGATTTTATGTACTTTTACTTTTGGAAGCAAGTTGCCGATAATGTGATAGCATTAAATTTTTTGACGCTTATACGCCTATCCAACATTATTGCTGCAACTCTTTGGTGTTATTCTTTTGTGATAATGATCTATAATTTTTTAGATATAAATCTTGAATTAAAGAATACACTGTGGTTTAAAATTGGAAGAGGAATAGTAATTCTACTTCTTTGCATATCGTTCATCTCATCTGCTTTCAATATCATTCCAATTATATCCGCTATAATTTCGATGTCTTTTGGTTATCTGCTATTTTCTCTAAGCCTAGGTTATTCGATTTTTCTTTATAAAAAAGCTGAACTCTTCACAAATGTTGATAGAAAAAAGTCATTAAGAATATTTGGCATACTGTTTATAGTTTTTTCCGCTTTGAGTTTATATGCTTATGTCGATGCTTATCCTCTTCATCTGCTGCCGAGAATTGCGAGCAAATTTTCTCTAAACTTTTTGGATTTCATTTTCAATGCTTTTACACTTTTCTGGGTAATTAGATATTTTAAATATGTGAGCAATGGTAAGCAAATCGCCGAACCAAATAACTTACCCGAAGGCGAATTAGTTACTAAGTTCCAAATCTCCAAACGGGAATTGGATGTTATTCATTTGGTTTGTTCGGGCAAGTCCAACCAGGAAATCGCGGATACATTATTCATTTCCCTCGGGACGGTAAAAGACCATCTCTACAATATTTATAAAAAGATTGGCATTAAGAATAGAACTCAACTTGCAAAGCTATTTTAGAAATTCCTCAGATGGTTTTGGTAAAAACAAAATTACTTTCCTTCATAGTTTTTCCAGATTACCAAGTTGCAGTTAATTGCTAAATGAAAACGAAATAATCCGACTAACCATGTCAGCTTTTACATGTTCTTAAAACGCTGTTTCAAAACCAAGGTGAATTCCTACCAAACTGTTTTCGCCAGTTTTAGTTAGAAAAGCGTTATATAAATTTGTTTTTAACTCTATACCAAACAAAGACTTTCCCAGGAAGAATTCATAACCGATTCCGGCCCCAAAACCAACCCTCAAATCGCTTCCCTCTGCTAGAATTATATTCATTGAAGGAAAATCCAACATCCCGTAAAATCCGTTTTTGGAAATAAAATTAAATTCAAATCCTGAACCAGCTGTTATAATCCCAAGAGGATTTGTAGTGTAGGTGTAATAAATTGGAGATGGACCCGGATATACCAACTGTTTTGCTTCCTTGCCTCCGTAAATAGTTACTTCAATTCTTCCAATCACTCTAACATATTTTGATATAGACCATTTGGTTAAATCCGCTACCATAAAACCAACACCCCAGCTATCAGCTAAATCACCAACAGGAATTAATATTCCCGATTTAATCCCGGTTGATTTCACGTTAGCCTCTTTTTGGGAAAACACCCGGCTACTGAACATAGATAAGAAGAATAAAATCAAAACTATTCTGGATACGAGTTTCATAATACAAGCTCCTTTTAATGTAGAAAAACATTATTTTTATTCATTCACCAACTGTATCAATTCTTGAGTTGTGAAGAGATATAATTTATTGCCTACTGTTATTAATCCCAACGAGGTTGCACCGGGTGATATATCTTTGCTCCATTCTTCCCTCCCGGTTTTAATATTTATCAAAACAATTTTACCGCCATAAGTAGAGAAGATATTAGTTGGTGATGTGCCGTTTGCAATGGAAACATCATTCGCTCCATCTTTAAATTCATATTCGTTTTTTTTCTCATCGTCCGGATTATCATCAGTAATATTCAATACGTAAGAGTTGCCCTTTCTGTAAATTCCGAAAAGTCCCTTATCATTCAACACGCTTGAATTTAATAGGCCGTTAAACAAAGAAGATGTTGGAATTATTTTAGGAATAGGATATTCATCCGATGCGCCAAATAGAGATGTAATTAAATTCCCCAAGCCAACTACATTTGAAACAGTAGTTAAAACAACAGCAACTACGCCTATTCCGGCAATTGCCGCAGCAAGTATTTTGGTGAATTTTGTACTTTGATCTAACTCTTTATAAAATATTTTATCTCCGGAAGCAGCATCGATACTAAGCCATGAAGTGGTTGAACCAAATTCCCATTCGGCATTTGCTGAGAAGGCAAAAACTTTGTTCTTATGAAAAAATAAATTATCTGCCCCGTTATTTTTGGACCATATTTCTTCACCATTAGCAGGATCGATTGCTGCGATAATTCCGGGATATCCTTTTAATGGACGGGTGAATAATTTATCATCATTATAAATGACATCCCCAACTGAAGATTTGATAAACAACCCACTTGGATCATACTCCCAAGTTTTTTCACCATTTCTTAAATCTATGCATAAAAGTTTGTTGAGTGGAATTTCCTTTGTTATTTCATAATCGAAAATCAGAAAAATTTTATCTGGCGAAAGAGTGAGAAGCTCGGTTTTGGAGTCGTCGAGTTCACTTTCCCAGATTTCTTTTCCATCCCTTATTGAATAGCAATACAAATAGGCTTCATCATGTTCCATTTCATAATATTTCCCCAACTCCTTCCATTCATCAGGCTTGCCTCCAATAGCAAAAACATACTTTTCGTTCAACAGAATAGATGGTTTGAACCAAACGTCCTCAAAAGAAATATTCCATTTTTCTTTTCCGCTTAACAAATCTATAATGTAAAGTTTGCTTTTCCCTTTTTCTTCATTTGGTAAATATTCATAAGAAAGAAATGCAGCATAATTACCGGCAAAAGTAGTTACGCTTGAAATTATAGGACTCTCTGGATAATGATAGTTCCATAATTCTTCTCCGGTATTTAAAGAGATTGCAGATATCCCGCTCTCTGTATTCAAATAACACACGGTATCAAAAGTTTGTTGGTTAAGTATTATGCCTCTTGCCTTATACGACCAATTCTTTCTTAGCGGCGCCCTTAACTTCACATCGCTCGAATTACAAATATTCCCAACTTCTTGACCGATGTTCATTCGGGGCTGCTCAGGTTCTTTTGAAATGGCATTAGTTGATTCTGTTTCTTTCTTTGCTATTAATTCATGATCGTTATCATTCTTTGGAGTTGTTACCAACGAATTATTCTGAGAAGTATTTCTTTCTTGAGTTAAATTCTGTTCCGGTATTACACGGAATTCAATCCGATTGTTGGCAGCTCTTCCTTCAAATGTTCGATTTGCTGCTATAGGGTTGCTTTCTCCGTAACCAACAACTACTAAATGATCGGAAGCAATTCCCTTTGAAACAAGAAAATCTTTTACAACATCAGCCCTTTTCCTGGATAGGTTTCTATTGTGAGTTTCAGCCCCAATATTATCTGTATAACCACCTATTTCAATTTGCAGATCTGGATTGCTCAATAAAGAATCAGCAATACGAGAAAAAATCGGGTCAGATTCAATCGCCAGCCTTGAATTTTCCCTCCCATAATTATTCCAGGTTGTTTTCCATTTGCTAACATGTTCGCCAGTAATAAGAATAGATTTTTCTATAACAACTTCTTTTCCATTCTCCCCGGGAATATTCAACAAACTCTTATCGTTGCCAGAACCCCCATCTTCTTGAAGAACTCTTGCTGAGTTAACGATTTTTTTCTCATTTACATCTCCCTTTTCATCAGCAGAAATTTTCTCAAAGTTTGTTTTTTGTGTTGAGTCGTTCCTTTCTTTTAGGATTTCCGAAGCAGTTGGTACCGGGCTATTATATGCAAACCATCTCGCTGCATCTTCATTTCCCAAGTCGGCAGCTTTTTTCCAAAAAAGTTTTTTTTCCCCACATCGCCTAGCTTATCATATATTTCGCCAATGTTGTAGTAGTCATTTTCATCAGGACTCATTTTTTCCAGAAGCATTATAGTTTTTGACTTTATTACTGAGAAAAATTAACCAGCTTAATGGAAATGATGATTCGTATTTCTTTTCTTGATTTTGAAAGGGAATTCTTTCAAGCATTCCTTCTGCAACCATTATTCCTTTGTCAAATTCCCCGGCATAGGTGTAAAGATTAATAAGCCAATCGTATGAATACAGATTATTAGGAAATAGTCTTAGACGACCTTCGTGACATTTTATAGCCAGGCCATAATCTTTGTTAAGAATTGCATTTTCTGTACAAGCCCAGCAAAATGAACTATTATACAACAAACTGTCTTCATTCGATATTTCGCTAAAAACTGCTTGATAATAACTAGTCAATGAAGAGTTTAATAACGATTGATAATTATGATATTCAGTTTCACTTATTTCTTGTATTTGTTTACTAGTAGAAGGGTCGAGTTCGGCAGTTAAATTTCCGTAAAAAATTTCAGAAGTCCTTTTACTTTCTAAAGCAGCATTATATAAATCATCCCCATCGGATATAAAGCTCTCCCTGCTTGTTCCGCATCCCGAGATAAGTATTAATAATAACAGCGCAAATACAGCAAATGTTTTTTTCAATATGCTAATCCGAATAACTTTATTAATCGCAAAACAAAATTATTTTATAGAGTAACTTTTTAATTCTTGAATTGTTTTTGATTGGAGAGTAACACCAATGACTTTTATCATTCCAAATCCGGGTGAGACAAAAGCGTCTTCATAAAATGACTGACCTCTTGACCTATATTGAATACATTTGAAAGAACCGGCTGCAACAGAAATTGTTGTATCAG
>CAZEDR010000076.1:11159-12883 GCA_964510975.1 uncultured Melioribacter sp.
GTTACTACTAAGTTATCTTGCCCTAGCATTTTGAATGCATCCCCTTTTGAGCATGGAAATTTAAATATCATGAAAATATTAAAAGTGCCTCCTGCTTGTGGGTTTGCCTGCCATACTCCATCGGTTTTATTTGTAAGCCAACTTTTTGCTGGAGACGTAGCTGAATACCAGGTGAATCCTTGAAAGACAGTGTCTTTTAAAATTGTAGAAGTATATTCATACTGATTTTTTAAAATCTCTACACCATTCTTCACAGAATATTCCTTGTAAAGAACAATTGACTGATTGCCAATTTTTAAATGATACAACCCATATGAACCAACCGGAAACAAAGGATTATCTGAATCCTTTTTACACCCCCAAAAGATTAGACTAGAAAAACAGAAAAGGAGTATGAACTTATTCATTTCCTATTCTCCAAATAAATAGTTTACTTAGATCGCCGCTTTAACCTAAGCGTCTTTCTTTGTCGAGTTAATTGCCTGAACGAGCTATAATAGCAATCATCAATTGTTATTTCCTTAAGCTCTACATGTTTGACGGGTAATCGTTTTGAAAATTAACCCACGTCATTTCCAGCCACCTTCGTGATCCAATTGTTGTATTTCTGTATCAGACAGCGCACGGTTGTAAATACGAATGTCATCTATTTTCCCTTTAAAATAACCAGCATAGCCTCCCCCATTCATCACTGAATTGCCGATGCAAATATTTGAATTGTTCGTCTGATTATAAGTGGTGCTTTGCGATACTTTTAATGAACCGTCAACATAAATGCTTTGTATTTTCTCATCGTATCTCGCAACTAGCATATGCCAATTGCCATCAGCATAGGATTCAGTTGTACGTATTCCATTTGCACCCCCGCCATCCAAATAGAAGTGAGCTTGATTATTAACAACACCTAAACCATATCCCGTACCGTAAGTATAACGATGCTTTGCAATAACTGTATTGTCGATATTTGAATCCGTAATGTTCACCCAGGCAACAAGCGTAAAACCTCCAGGTTTGAGGTTAACATTACTACTATTCATTATTTCTATGAAGTTATCGATGCCATTGAAGCTATAGGCACTATTTGGATTTCCAAATCTATCAGATGTTAAAATTGCTCTACTAACAGTCCCGTTCATTCCATTCCCACTTTGATCGTTAGCATTTCCGTTAAAAGGATAATAAGCGATTAAACCTTGCGTGGGTACATTTGAATTAGTTTTAAAAGTAATATTCTTAATTTCGGAAAGTAATAATGAATCTGTTATGCCATTAGTTTTTTTTATAAGCATACGAGTTTGAGGGAAAATACTAATTGGAAAAAATATAACTAGGATTATCATTAAAATACGTTTCATTTCTTTCTCCTTTGTGAATTCCGTTCAAAATTATTTTATTAATAAAAGTTTTTTAAATAACGAATTGTTTTTGAATGAAACTTGACAAAAATAAGTGCCGCTAGAAACAGTATTCCCGTTATTATTGCGCGAATCCCAAACAATTGTATGATTGCCAGCAGTTTGGAATGATTGCAAAAGAGTGCGGATAAGCCGCCCTTGAATATTGAATATATTTACTAAAACTTCTCCTGAACTTGGGATTGTATATTGTATGTTTGTTGTAGGATTAAAAGGATTTGGATAGTTCTGAGACAGTACAAAAGAAGAAAGTAACGTTATCGCAAGCTTTTCCTCTTTTATATCAGTAAAAGTACCCTCAAAAAAAAT
>CAZEDR010000077.1:0-12792 GCA_964510975.1 uncultured Melioribacter sp.
AGCAACGGTCAGTATCTAACTTGGGTGATTGGTAGTCTGGCATTTTTATTTTACTAGCGTCTATTGCATAATGCGCATTAAAACTCTGTGTTAATTGAAAATAATTTTGAATATATTATCTGCTAAAGAGAAGAGTTTTTTATGATATCTGCTCAAAACGAATTGAATAGCATCTTAGAAAAGATACCAGATAAGTATTGGCCCACAATTTTGGAATACGCCAAGGTAATTAGCTTAAAAGCCAGCAAAGGGGAGCTGAACGATACAGAATATTTAAACAGCATTACTGGAATGGCAGCTTCAATCATTAAAGAAGCAAATACCGACCTTGCTACGTATAAAGATAATCTCGACTGGTGATGTATAAACTGCTATATTCACCTCAGTCGCTGAAAGACTCAAAGAAAATTGCATCCTCAAACCTAAAGCACAAAGTTGAATTATTGCTGGGAATCATTTCCAAAAATCCATATCAATTTCCACCCGACTACGAATTTCTTTCCGGGAATCTTAAGGGATTTATTTCGAGAAGGATTAATAAGCAGCATCGGCTTGTATACGAAGTACTTGAAAAAGAAAAGGTTATAAAAATTTTGCGTATGTGGACTCACTATGAGGGTTGAATAATCTTACACATAATTCTAAGATGAATGATAATTATTATAGACTAACTTGGCTTTTGCAGCCCCAATAACTTTGGATAATGCTTCTTCGGTAGCTTTTTTTATTTCCTCCAAACTGCCTAACTCCGTTAAAAGTTTTTGTGCTACCTTTTCACCAATTCCATTTATCTCGGTCAGCTCACTATTAAAAGTTCTTTTACTTCGTCTTTCTCTATGGAATGTAATAGCGAAGCGGTGAGCTTCATCGCGGACATGCTGAAGCAATTTTAAACTGCTCGACGTTTTGGGAATTGACTGCGCTTCGGATTCGCCCGGCAGAAAAACTTCTTCAAGCCGTTTGGCTAAGCCGATAATTTCAAAATTTTTAATCCCGAGTTCAGTAATTGTTTCAACAGCGCTAGAGAGTTGCCCCTTGCCTCCGTCAACCATAATTAGATCAGGGAAGGGAAGCTTTTCTTCAATCACTCTTGAATAGCGGCGGCTTATGATTTCTTGCATACTCGCAAAATCATCCGGTCCTTCAACTGTCTTAATAATAAATTTTCTGTAGAGACTTTTTTTCGGCTTCCCGTCAACAAAAACAACCATACTGGCAACTGCATCACTGCCTTGCAAATTACTGTTGTCAAAACACTCAATAATTCTAGGCAGCTTTTTGAGTCGTAAATCTCTTTGAAGTGCAGAAAGAACGTATGGAACATTCCCTTCTTTCTTCATCTTTTGAAGCTGGATTTCCTTTAATGCTAGGATTGCATTTTGCTTGCACATAAAAAGAAGAGATTTTGCTTCGCTTTGTCTTTGCGGTACAATGAACTGAACCTTGCGGAGTGCTTTTGTATTTAACCATTCTATAAGTGAATCGGAATCTTCCGGTTCAACTTCTATTATAATCTCTTTTGGCACCTCTACAAATTCATCGTAATAGAATTTGATAATTGCTGCATAGATTTGATCCGCTTCTTCATTTCCTTCAGCCACCAAATTGAGTTGTCTTTTGCCAACCAACTTTCCGGAGCGAATATTTAATATAGTTGCGGCAACTTCTTTGCCTTCATAAGCTGCGCTGATAATATCCCGATCTTCTAAATCTGCAGAAACAACTTTTTGTTTTGAAGTATAAACTTGCAGTTGTTCAAGTCGATCCCTCAATTCTGCTGCTTTTTCAAATTCCAGATTGGCAGAAGCGGAAATCATTTGTCCCTTTAGCTCGTCAAGCAACTCATCGGTTTTGCCTCTGAATACTTTAACTGCTTGGTTTACCATTGAGTTGTATCTTTCTCGAGTAACTAAACCTTCGCAAGGACCTTCGCACTTCTTAATGTGATAATCCAAGCAGATTTTGTATTTCTTCTTCTCTATAGTTTCTTCTGTAAGATCGAACTTGCAGCTTCTTATTTTGAAAATTTTTGTAATCAATCTTAACGAAGACTTCATGTTCTTAACATCAGTGTATGGTCCAAAATAACGGGAACCATCTTTAACAATGTTTCTAGTTGGAAAGATTTGTGGGAACGGTTCGTTAGTTACTCTGATGTAGGGAAACGTTTTATCATCCTTGAGCAAAACATTGTAGCGCGGCTTCAAATCTTTAATCAAATTGTTTTCTAGTACTAGCGCTTCAATTTCGGAATTGGTGACAATTATTTGTAAGTCTTCAATTTTTGAGACGAGAATTTCAGTTTTAGGAGAATCAATATTTTTGTGAAAATATGAACGAACACGGTTCTTTAGGAGTTTCGCTTTCCCGACGTAAATTATTTTTCCCTTATCATTGAAGAATTGATAAATACCGGGCAATGCCGGTAGGTTATCTAGTTTTTCTTTTAGCTTTTCGTTCATAATTGTTGATTTAGTCGTTAGTAAAATAACAACACTTTGGTGTAAAATAAAAAAGCCGGAGATACTCCGGCTCTAAAAAATCTAAAAAGATGACTCCTAGAACTTATAATCCTTTGGAATAATAACAATACCGGTTTCAGAAACAGTAAAATGCTTTTTGTCTGTCTCGATATCAAAGCCGATTTCCATTCCTTCCGGTACGGAAACGTTTTTGTCTATAATGGTTCTTCTAATTCTTGCGTGTCTGCCAATCCTGCAATTATCAAAAATAATGGAATCTGTGACGTAAGAATAACTGTTAATGCGTACGTTGAAACCAACTATTGAACGCTCTACTAAACCTCCGGAAACTATAGTTCCATCAGAGATTAATGAATTAAATGCGCGTCCAACTCTTTCTCCTTCGTGAGAAATTGTCTTAGCTGGAGGAAACTGAAGCTGTCTTGTTCTCAACGGCCAATTAAAATCATAGAGATTGAAGTGAGGGCTTACATTGATTAAATCCATGCTCGCGGCATAGTAACTGTCTATGGTTCCAACATCAATCCAGTAAGGTTCGTTCTTTTTGTTTTCATCAACAAAACGGTACGATTGAACATGATAGCCGTTTTTTATCATGAATGGGATAACATCTTTGCCAAAATCATGATTTGGAATTTTTTCTTTGTCCATTTTGCTAAGTACTTCTTTTAACATGTGAACGTTAAAAACATAAATTCCCATGTTTACAAAAGAGAAACCCGGTTTGCCAGGAATTGTAGGTGGGTTCTTCGGTTTCTCAACAAACGATTTCACCTTGTAATGCTCATCAATATCTATCACACCAAAACGGTCCGCCACCGATTTTGGAACTTCGATACTGGCAATTGAAAGTGCAGCATTTTTTTCAGTGTGATACTGAAGCATTTTCAAATAATCCATTTTATAAATGTGATCGCCGGAAAGGAGCAGAAGTTGTTCGTAGTTATCATCTTCAACCAAATTCAAATTTTGCTGTACAGCATTAGCAGTGCCCTAATACCAGTTGTTGCTTGTCTTAAACTGAGGAGGAATTGAGTAAATAAATTCCCCTAAATCGGGATTGAAAATATTCCATGCTTCGTATAAGTGACGGCTAAGCGAGTCCGACTTATATTGTGTAATGACGAAAATTTTACGAAGCCCGGAGTTCAAACAGTTTGAAAGAGTGAAATCGATAATTCTGTACTTCCCGCCAAATGGAACGGAAGGTTTGGTTCTTACCTTTGTTAGTGGAAAAAGTCTTTCACCTTGTCCGCCGGCAAGAATCATTGTCAGAGTTTTTCTTAAATGGGTTGAACCTGTATAAGCCATAATTATCTCGATGGAGTGTTGTTTAAAATATATTTAATTATGAATTGATTGGCAAACAATGAAATTGTTAACTTGACATGGAAAACAAACTTCAATTCCGGAATAAATGCAGAATAGAAACAGAGCTTACTTAGTCCTTTCGGTATTACTATGCCTTGTTATTGTTGGCGGATATACGCTTTATTCTTATGTTAAAAGCAGAATTCCTTTTGGAATCACAAAAAGCGTTTCGGTAGCCCTCCAACTAAAAGAATTTAGCGATGAAAAACTTTCGGATTACAATCCTAAAACTCAGCAATCAATCGATGTTCTTCATTACACAATTAAAATAAATTTAGATACCCAAAAGAAAAATATTGATGGCGATGTAACAATTAGAATTAAGATTAATAATAAATCGGTAGAAACCATTCCACTTAATCTTTATGATAACATGAATGTAACTTTGGTTGAGATCAATGGAAAGAAAGTTGGTTACGGGCAAGATGACATGATCTTGTCTGTTAAGAAAACCGACAAGAGTTTTGATACTGTGAATGTGCGCGTGGTTTATAACGGAACTCCTAAAAGTTTGGGATTCGGTTCATTCAATTTTGAAACTCACCAAAAGCATCCGTTCGTGTATACTTTAAGCGAGCCAGTGTTTGCCTCAACTTGGCTGCCTTGTGTTGATCTGCCAAATGACAAAGCCCAGATGGATATGTTTATAACAAACGATTCTTGCTGTGTTTCTCTTTCTAATGGCAATCTTGTTGAAACAAAAACAGTTGGAAGTAAAAAAACTTATCACTGGAAAACTGTTTATCCTATCTCTACTTACTTGATTGCAATTTACTCCGGTAGGTACAAATCATTTTCACAGAAGTATCAGTCGGTAACTAAGGATTCACTCGCTCTTTCTTATTATGCATTTGAAAGTGATATGGTGAATGCTAAAAAAGATTTCGGCGATCATCCTCAATACATAAAAACTTTCGAGGAAATATTTGGCGCTTATCCGTTCATAAAAGAAAAATACAGTGTTGCGGAAATTCTTTGGCAAAACGGAGCGATGGAGCATCAGACTTTAACCGGAATCGGATCGAACTTTATTGGCGGGCATAAATTTTTTACAGATATGTTAATTCACGAACTTGCTCACCATTGGTGGGGAAATGCTGTTGGCCCCAAGACGTGGAAAGATATTTGGCTCAATGAAGGATTTGCAACTTACTCAGTGGCGCTTTACTGGGAAAAAACAGCCGGTCCACTAGTGCTTCAATCAACGATGAATGCTAAGTTTGGAACGTTCGGTAGCGGAACTTTATACAGTCCCGGTGATGCTTTGTTTGGTAATCTGGTTTATAACAAAGGCGCATGGGTTCTGCATATGCTTAGAAGAGAGATTGGTGATAATTATTTCTTCAAAACTATGAAGGAGTATTTTAGAGTATATAAGTATTCGAACGCTTCGACTTCCGATTTTGAAAAATTATGCGAGAAAATCAGCGAAAAGAATCTCAGCCAGTTTTTTAATCAGTGGGTTTACAAAGGGGTGGGAATAATTGAGCTTGCTTACGATTGGAATGCCGACAAAACCGGCACAGAAATTTCTTTAGTATTCAACACAGAACAGTTACAAAATGGCTACGATATTTATAAATTTCCGTTGGAAGTAAAATTTCTTTATGAAGGAAACGAAAGCGAGACAAAATTTGTTACAATTACCCAGAAGCAGCAGCGGTTTTATTTCACTCTGAAGAGTAAACCAAAAGAAGTTGTTCTCGATCCGGACAAATGGCTGCTGGCAACTTTTGAATCAAGGAATGATTAATAACATTTGAAAACCTATTTTTTTATATCCGATGTTCATCTTGGCTTGCAAAACAAAGAACAAGAGAAGCAAAAAGAAAAACAGCTTGTTGATTTTTTAAAATTTGCCGAGAACAATTGCGACGAGTTATTCATCGTAGGCGATCTGTTTGATTACTGGTTTGAATATAAAAGAGTAATCCAAAAAGGATTTTTGAGAACTCTTGGAGCTCTGGCTTCTTTGAGAGATTCGGGCAAGAAAATTCACTACATAATCGGTAATCACGATTTTCTTCACAAAGATTTTTTTGAAAAGGAGATCGGCGCAGTTGTTTATGAAGATGAAATAAAGGTTGAACTTAACGGACAAAAATTTTTCATTGCTCACGGAGATGGGCTAATGGACGGTGATAACGGTTATAAAATGCTCAAAAAAGTTCTTCGAAATAAATTTATTCAAAGATTGTATTCACTGATTCATCCGGATTTGGGAATTAAAATTGCCAGCGGATCGAGCAAAGCTAGCAGAGATTATACATCTACAAAAGATTATGGAGAGTTTAGCGGACTTTTGGTTACAGCGAAACAACTTATAAACCAAAATTATGATTATGTTGTTTTTGGACATTCGCACAGAAAGGCAATAGAAAAAATTGATAACGGTACATATATTAATCTTGGCACATGGTTAAAAAAACCGTGCTACGGAAAATTTACAACAAACTTTGAGATTTTAGACTGGGAATAGTATGGATATCAAGAGACCAAATCAGCTACTTAAGAATTCAAAAACTCCGAAGAAGAAAAATTTACGATATATAATGATTGGCTCGGCCATACTTTTCGTTACAGTATCGGTTCTTTTCTTCCTTTATGTTTTTGAAGGACTCGTATCTTTGGAAGAATTAGAAAACCCCAAAGCACAGCTTGCAAGCAATGTTTACAGCGCCGATGGAGAATTGATTGGTCAGTTCTATAAAGAAAACCGTGTGGAAGTTAGTATAGACAGCATTCCGCCTCATGTAATAAATGCATTAATTGCTACAGAAGACAAAAATTTTTACGACCACTGGGGAGTTGATCTGCAAAGGTTTCTGAAGGCAATGATTAAGAATGTTTTACTTTTCAGAAGAGAGGGCGCTAGTACTATTACGATGCAGCTTGCCAAAAACCTTTACGGCTTTAAGGTGAGAAACGAAAGTAAGGTTGGCACCGTTATCAGAAAAATTCGTGAATGGATAACTGCCGTTCAGATAGAAAAAACTTATACTAAGCGAGAGATACTTGAAATGTATTTCAACATTTCTAACTTTGGACACAGCGCCTATGGTCTTGCCATGGCTTCTCGTATCTATTTTGATAAAGATGTAAAAGAGCTTAGTGTTCCAGATGCTGGAATTCTTGTTTCGTTACTCAAATCTCCGGGAGGTTATGATCCATTCAAGAAGTATGATAACGCTTTCCGCAGAAGAAATATTGTAATGCAAAATATGGTAGATGAAGATTTTTTATCTGAAGACGCTTTTGAAAAACTGAAAGTTGAACGTATAAAGTTATCTTACAAAAAAATACAAGAAAAAATTTATGGCCCTGTCGCTCCACACTTTGTTGAATATATTCGGCAACAAATGGAGAAACTATCTGACAAATATGGTTTCGATTTATATCAAGGTGGATTGAGAATTTATACAACTCTTGATAGCCGAATGCAGAAAATTGCAAACCATGCAGTTCATCTTCATTTAGATAGATTCCAAAAGCAGTTTGATAAAAGCTGGAATTGGAATAGGTACAGTTCAATTCTAGGTGAAGTTATTGATAAAGCAATTAAAAACCGTCCGGAGTATAAATCCGCTTCGTCTCAAGAAGAAAGGCGCGCTTTTTATAACCGGATTATTAAAAACCAGAATTTTATTGATTCTGTAAAGAGCGAAGAGAAGAAAATTGAAGTTGGTTTTGTTGCTCTGGATACAAAAACCGGCGAGATAAAAGCTATGGTTGGCGGACGCGATAATAAATTTTTGTATGGATTGAATCACGCAACCCAAATTCGTCGCCAGCCCGGTTCTGCATTCAAACCATTCGTTTATACTGTTGCTATTGACAGAGGATTATATCCAGCTTACCCAATTTTGAATACACCGTTTTCATTTAATGATGGTTCCGGAAAGCCTTGGAGCCCGGCAAATTTTGATCATAGTACTAGTGGTTTTACTACTTTGCGATGGGCATTAGCTGAATCGTATAATCTTGTTGCCGCGAAATTGGTTATTGAAAATGATTACGCTCCATTGTCGGAAATTGGTCGTTTTGCTGCTCGTATGGGAATAAAAACCAGATTAGATCTAACACCAGCTATTTCTCTCGGCTCTTCAGTTGTTACGCCTTTGGAAATTGTTAGCGGTTACGCAACCCTTGGCAACAGAGGAGTTTACAATGAGCCAATATCTATTCTTCGTATTGAAGATAAAGATGGCGTTGTGATTGAAAAGTTTAATAGTGAAGCAAGAGAAGCAATTTCTGAAGAAACTGCATACATAGTAACTGATATGATGAGAACAGTTATGGATGGCGGAGGTACGGGCGGTGCTGCTCGTTATACTTACAACTTTCAACGTCCTGCTGCGGGTAAAACCGGCACTAACACCAATTATGCAGATGCATGGTTCATTGGATTTACACCTCAAATTACTGCCGGTGCTTGGGTAGGTTTTGATGATCAGAGGGTTACATTTACCGGTACTTATGGACAAGGTGCTGTTGCAGCACTTCCTATCTGGGCAATCTTTATGCATGATATTTATGAACAAATAAACATGCCGGTTGAAGATTTCCAAGTTCCGGCAAGCGGAAAAGTTGTTCATGCTACATTTTGCCGGGAATCGATTTACGAAACCGGTCAGCCAAGATTAGTATCGCCGGATTGCAGAACTGGAACGGTTTCAGATATTATCAATATTAAAGATATGCCTCCGGTTTACGATCCTACAAATGAATTGGAACCGAGATTTAACGCTTTTCCAAATAGAGATACTTCTTCGAGCAGTAATCGAAGATAATTTCTTAGAGCAAATTGTAAAAGAAATACATCTTCAGTAAGTTTGTTCAGCAAAAAGTTTTTTCTGTTTTTGCCCGGATGGTGGAAATGGTAGACACGCTAGCTTCAGGAGCTAGTGGCCGCAAGGTCGTGCAGGTTCAAGTCCTGTTCCGGGTACAATAGAAAGTTGCGGTTTCAGACGAGATTGCAACTTTTTTCTTTTTAAAGGAAAAATAACTCGCCGATAATCTTACCTTTTTTTACAGTTTGCATAGTAGCTCACTATACAAAAGACTATACAAAATTTGCTATAGGGTTTGCTTGAGGAGGAGAGATGTACCTAGTCAAGCGAAACAAAGTATTCCATATTTTCTATTTTGATGAAAATGGTGTACAAAAAAGTAAAAGTACCAAATGCACATCTAAAGTTGATGCAAACAAATTTGCTCACAAGTTTTTTAATGCTGGAAAAAGCATAGAACCAGAAATCTTTGATTTAACATTTGAACAGTATAGAGATTTTTATTCCAAATATGCTTCAACAAGATTCACTCCCAATTATCAAAATTTTGTTAGTTATGCTTTTTCACAATTTGGTAGAATAATACCAAACACTAAGCTGATTAAGGATATAAGAACCTCTGATGTAGAATTATTCATTACTCTTAAGCTAACCGAAGCAAAAGAGCAATTAGTAAATGGTTATCTTAGAACCTTACAAGGCGCATTTCAAAGAGCTGTTGAACTAGGTTATCTAAATGCCAATATATTCCAAAAGATTAAGAAGCTAAAATTTGCTGAGAACCAACCAGTTTTTTTAAGCAATGAAGAATTGAAAAAAATCATTGATTCTGAAAACGATGAACAGCTTAAATTGATTTATAACTTTGCTTTTAATACTGGAATGCGAATGGCAGAAATAAGATTTCTAAAATGGGAATCTATTGATTTTGAAAACAGTATGATAACAGTTCAAAACCATCATGAGTTTACAACTAAAAGTAAAAAAGCCAGAACAATTCCAATACAAATTAAAATCAAACAGCAATTGCAAGAGCTATATAGCAAAGGTATTAAAGGAGAATATGTTTTTATGAAAAATGGTTCTATAATGAAGAAAGATTTTTTAAGCAGTAGATTTGGAAGGGCAATAAAATTAGCAGAGCTTGATAAAAAATATCACTTTCATTCTTTAAGACATTCCTTTGCAAGTTTATTAATTCAAAAGGGAGTTTCTATCTATACTGTTTCAAAACTTCTTGGTCATGCTGATATTAAAACGACGATGATTTATTCTCATTTACGGACTGAGGATTTAAGAAACGCAATTAATGTGTTGAACAATTAAGATATAACGACCATTGGTAACATTTTAATCTGATTGAAAGTATCACTCCTCTTAGGTAAGTTAAAATGTCAATATGGGATAGTAGATAGCTCAATTTGTTTTTTCATTCAATTCTAGAATAAATTAGATCCGGAATAGCACAACACAAATTGAAATATATTCATGGAGACGTAATGGAAAATGTAATACAATCTTTATTAGTTATAGGAATAATTATTGGGTTGTTCTTTTTATTCAGAAAAGTGACGCTGTGGTATTTTAAAATCAATGAAATTGTAGATATACTTGAAAGGCAATTGAATAATCAAAGAGATATATGTGCGTTACTCGAAAACCTTGTTAAAAAAGAGCCAAAAGATGAGGCGAATTCTATTTCTTCTTAGTAAGCTATTCAGAAACTTTGAATAATTCGTTAAATAAGTTCCAAGGAATCATTCAATTTCCAAATTAGTTATAAATAATTTCAGTTCGTTGTTAGTCGTAATTTATCGTGAGTTCTTATGAAGAAAATAATCTTTTTGTTTATCGTATTCACTCATATAATTTTATTGGCACAAGAAACAGAAATTGTTTTACCAATAAATACGATATTAAAAGATGCTCCAGATATTACCTCAAATATTGTAGAGGTATTGAAAGAAGAAAAAAACGCAACTGTAATTGATAAAGCAGCTGACAACTTTTGGAAAGTTGAAATTAACCAGCGGACGTTTTTTGTTAGAGAACCTTTTATACTGGAGCGAAACAAAAACACCTTTCCCAAATTCATGCTAACATTTGCAAAAACACAAGATAGCATTAGAGCCTTTAACATAAACCAAAGATATATCAGCATAAAAAACAACATCGATTTGACAATGAAGGTTAGCAATGTAAAAGACCTTGTAAAAAACTTTTTTAAAGTACCATTAAAAGATGAGTTTGAAACAACTGAAAAATTTAAAAATAGAATGCAATATGACTCGACAAAAATTCACTTGTTTGATATAAATTTATTCGGTTATGAAGATTTCATGTACAATGCTGATGCGAATGAATTCTCATTTAATCCGGATAAAATTATCATTGGCGATTTAAGCATTAGAAAAACCAAGTCATTTATAGGGTCAAATTCTTTCGGCAAGAAAATGAAAGTAGATGTTTATGAGAAAACTTTTTACTTCGTAAATCCAAAAAATTCTTTGTACAGCTTTTATAATTCCAAAGGCAAATTATTGTACAACCGTATGCGAATTCCATGTTCAATTGATGAGGCTAAAAAGGCAAAATACTTCTTAGTTGGAAGAATTGGCATGACATTTAAGAGTTATGAGGATAGAGACATTTTAGAGGAAGCAAAGACGGCAACAATAATAGACCCGACAGAAGTGTACACAAAAACTTACTATGTTAGGGGTAGTATTCAGTTTATTGTTTTTTATAATAAAATCACTAGGAAAATTTATGAGATATATTTTCCTTAATACAGACAATACTTTTAAGAATGTGAATCCTTAGGTCTTAAAATACTGAGTATTATTATTCTAGAATAGCGTATAAATTAACGGCTATTGTTGTAATACAAAAACTGATTGACATACTAGTACAATTAATCTCTAAATAATTGGCTATATAAGATTCTAAAAAACCCTTTCATTTGTCCGTGAAAACGGAAGCGATAGCCAATCGCTTAGAGCAAGTGAAGGGGTTTTCTTTTGGTAGTGGTGCTATGGAAGATTTTAAAAATGTCTCTGATTCAGATTTGAGAGATAGAAAAACACAATTAGAAAAGACTATTGAAAAAGAAGGGAATTTCGTCTTTGCTAATGACGGAAGATATGATTTGTTAGTGAAAGATATTCTATTTGATGCTGAGGGTGATTTGGTAACTTGTTATCATTTTGAGCTAATTAAACTTAGAGATTTGGTTAGTAGGGTAACTGGGGAAAGAATATTCAAGGATGGATTCCAGACAGAAGCATATCGTTGTAGCTTATCTAATCTTAAATTTGTTGAATCAATATTCAACACCTTCAATGGTTTTAAAAAACATCTAGAGAACATTGAAGCTGAATTGAATTATCGTATCTATGGAATTAAGCAAATTTCCACGAAGGATATTCAGAAAAAGAAAAAAGGTGAGGATAAAAAGAAAAGCAAAAAAAGAATTAATAAAACTTCGCTCTACAAGAATTACATTCAAGGGACTATCAGATTCCGAGATGAATTTAAAAAATTACCAAACCAAAAAGAGCTTGTTAAATTTTTGGGCAATTATTCTGAGTCCACTTTATCAAGGGTTATGAATAATAAACAGGATTTAACTAGCATTACATTATTGATGACGGGTGTTCAAAGTGGGAAAGAGACACTTAATAACTATGGTGTGCTTGATGAATACCAAAATGAAACTTTATCGATGCTTATGGAAGAATTCGTTAAAAACAAATTACATTTAATTTCAAGAAGAAAGTGAAATCGATTTCAGAAAAATTGAAATTAGAGCCACCAATAAGTTATAGAAAATCAATTACTTACAGACAATCAAACAATCTCAACATGAATTTTATGAAATCCTCTTCTATGGTTAGGGAAGGACACTAAAAGTCTTTCAATAACTAAATAGAAATTTTGTTTCCATAGTTAAACCGGTTTGTCCTTCCCTAAAGACTTGCCGGTTTTGCTGTTTATGGAAATAAAAAATGGCGGTGCTCCAAACACTCGCCATAACTCCAAAAGGAGAGGTAAATATGCAAAGCAAAACTAATCAACAAATCTCTTTAATCGCTCTTAAATCCGAGATAGAAGAATAAAATAGTATCAGGAAATAAAGAAAGGCATGG
>CAZEDR010000078.1:0-11037 GCA_964510975.1 uncultured Melioribacter sp.
AATTTCAGTTCCGGTAATATCGCTCGGCATTAAATCCGGTGTGAACTGAATTCTGTTAAACTTAAGATCAAGAACTTCAGAAAGTGTTTTGATGAGGAGAGTTTTAGCTAGTCCGGGAACACCAACAAGTAAACAGTGACCGCGTGCAATCAAACTAATCAATAATTCATTGACTACCTGGTCCTGCCCGATGATGACTTTAGCAATCTCATTCTTAATATTTTTAATCGACTCGGCTAACTGTTCAACAGCCTTAACATCATCGGAAGAATTATTTTGTATCAATTTATTCCCTTAACAAATTATTCTGAATGCACTTCACTTAGTTAAGCGCGAATTTCCCAAAAAATCTTTTCTTTTATTTCTTTCATCCACTTCGAATAGAGTTTTTGTTTTTTTGCGTAATCAGCTAACCGTTTTACTTCCGGATAATCTATTTCCAAGTTAGCTTTATGTTCTGGAATTCTTTGAGCTAATTTCACTAAATGATATCCATAAGTATTGCGATCAATTTCAATTCTTTTCGGGTAACTTATATCGCCCTCTTTGAGTTTATAAATCACATCTGTAAGCGCTTTGTCTAACTGACTTTGTTCAAACGTTCCGATCTCACCGCCAAAACGAGAATTCTCTTTATCGTCGCTGTATTTTTTTGCATAGTATTCAAATGTATTTACCTTGCGAACTATACTGTCTCTAATTTCATTTAGAAACTCAATACATCTGAGATCGGCTTCATCATCTGCCTTAACCTTGATTAAAATGTGACGGGCATGGATTGCATCGCCGCGTCTTTCAATCAGTTGTATTATATGATATCCAAATGGTGATTCAACAATTCCGGATAATTGATTTGGTGCAAGGGCGTATGCAGCTGCTTCAAATTCCGGGACAAGTAGCCCACGCTTTTGGAAACCCAAATCGCCGCCCGCTTGCTGACTTCCCGTATCATCTGAATATTTTTTTGCAAGCGCTGAAAAATCGGATCCGGCTTTGATCGAATCGAGAAGTAATTTTGCAAATTCCTTCGCCTTCTGTTTAATTCTATCGCCGGTTTTAGGATTTTGGAATATGTGATAAAGCTGAAATTTTTGCTGTACAACCGGGAGTGAATCTTGTATTGTACTAAAAAACTCTTCTACTTCTTTGCGAGACGACTCAATTTGCCCAAACTTTTTCTGCTGAAGCATCTGAGCCATTAAGTTTTTTTTTGTATCATCATGCAATGAGCGTTTAATCTTTTCTATAGGCATTCCGTAAACTTGTTCAAGTTTTTCTCTTGAACCATACTGTTGAATGAAATAATTAATCTGATATTCAAGCTGCTGAGTCACTTGTTCATCAGTAACTTTGATCGTATCCATTTCAGCTTGAGCATACATCAATTTTTCCTCTATAAGAGAATTTAGAATAGCGCGTCGCAAAGTAGAATCAGCCGGATTCATATTTCTTTGAGTGGCTTCCATATTCACGCGGAATTCCAATTCCGATCTTAAGATAATCTCATTATCAACAACTGCAATCACTTTATCTAAAACTTGAGCTTGAAGCGAAACAGCAACAAACAACAGCATAAGTATTTTTTTCATTCAGTGTACCTCTCAATGTCCAAATTATGTTCAGAAACTAATTTCTTGATATGTTCTTTTACAAATTCTTTTTTCTTCAAAACTGTTAATCTCTCTCTAGCATTCTTTTTTTCAACTTCAAATGGAGCAATAGATCCCGCCAAATACTTCTCCGCCAATTGAACAACAGAATATGAACCGGGTTCGATTTCCAATACAACACTAATTTCTTTAAGCATTAGAACGTCCAAAATTCTTAACAGCAAAGTAGAAGAAATCTCACTTTTAAAACTATTTTGCATATTAAAGCTTATGGTTGAATCTGTTCTAAAAAAATCTTTTCCTTTTTCCCAGCCGCTTTCAAGAATTCTGCTTCTTGCCTGAACAGCTTTTTCATATTCTTTAGTTTGCAAAACATTCAGTTTGTACAAATCGTCTTGAAGCTTAAAATCTTCTTTGTAATTATTAAAATACTTCTGGACTTCTTCATCAGATGGAGTCTGATCATTTTCTTGCAGCAGTTTATTAATAAAGTAAGCACCGGCTAATTCTTTTTTACTCCGGTTCAGTACCAAATTAAATTCTTTTTCATCAAGAATTCCTTCTTTTACTGCTTCTTGATAAAGAATCTCTGTTTCTATCCAATCATGAACAAACTCATCTCTCAGCTTAGCACTATTTGCCTTTGCTGATAAAGCCGAGTCGAGCATAGACTTTGTAAGCGAAGCATCATTTACTTTTACAATAAGCTTTTCACTTTTTTGTTCTTCACCACAAGCGGCAAATAGCAGTACAAAAGTCAGTAAACCAAAAATTATTCTAATTTTTAAACGCGTTTTTAAGCGCATCATAATTCAAAGTTGGATTATAAAGTTTCTTTAGCTTTGCCAAGTATTCATCTTCAAGTCTCTTGCTCTCAACCTCTTGAAGCATGCTTGCCGCTTCCGGTTTTGCTTCTTCAAACGTTTTCAAACGCGAACCATCTTTACGAATTAGCTTAACGAATGACCAGCCCGACTCAAATTTGAAGGATTTAGAAACATCGCCCGGTTTCTGCAATGCGTTAGCTTGCTTAGAGAGCTCATTCGATGCAATCTCAACCAATCCAACATAACCCGGTTTATTCTCGTATCCGGTGCGCTTGTTATACTTAGCATAAAGTGAATCAAACGATTCTCCCGTGCTGAGTGCCGACGCTATTTTAGCTTGCACAGAATCTTGTTCAACAAATATCTCTTTGAACTCGACTCTATTGCCCCAACGGAATTTATCTTTGTTGGCTTCCCAATAATTTTTTGTTTTTGCAGAATCAACATTAATTTTTTGCCAGACTTCTTCTTCTAAAATTTTGAACAGATACATTCCATTTTTATACTCTTGCATAAGCGCAGAAAATTCCGGATCAACTTTATCGTAATTCATTGCTTTTTCTTTTACTACTAAATCACTCGAGTATGTTTCCGTCGCTGCGTCAATCGTTTTTTGATCTATCCCTCTTCCCAGATAAGTTCCATTCTTAATCATATAGTTGAATAAGCTGTCAACAGTAAATAATTTGTTGGCAAAAGAAAATAAAATTTCTTTGCCAACAACTTTAGAAATTTTACTTTCCGGGTAACCTTGTGTAATCTTTGTTGTATCTGCATATGAAACTATCTTCTCAACCACGCCCGGTGTCAATTTATAATTGTACTCTTTTTTGTATCGTTCAACCAGATTATCATATTCCGGTTTGTATCTGTATCTCTGAACCATTTCTCTCAAATTTGTCTTCTCTTCTTCGTAAGGTTTCTGAAATGTTTCGCCGGTAAGCTTAATTATATGATAGCCAAATTGAGTTTTTACAATCTTTGAAATTTCGCCGACTTTTAGATTGAACGCCGCTTCATCAAATTCTTGAACCATTCTTCCACGATCAAAAAATCCTACATCGCCTTTACTGGTTTTGCTGTTTGGCTCTTCGGAATAATTAAATGCAAGTTCGTTGAAGTCTTCGCCATTCTTAATTCTTTGCTCAATATCTTGAATCTTCTTCAATGCTTTTACTGTGTCTTTTACGCCGGTTGAATCCTCTGTGCGAATTAAAATATGATCTGCGCGAACGGTTACTCTGCGCGGACGTTTTTCAGTTGCTTTCAAAATGTGGAAACCGTAACCGGAAAAAATCGGCTTCTGGTAAACTTGACCGACTTCTAAGCTATAAATTGCATCTTCAATTGTTGGAAGATTGATCATACCGGCAGAAAAATAATATACATCTCCGCCCCGCTTAGCTGTGTTCGAGTCTTTAGAATATTCAGCAGCTAATTTGGTAAAGTCTTCCCCTTTGTTTAATCTGGCAATTAATTCATTTGCAAACGCTTCAGCTTGCTCTTTAGTTCTTGTAGAATCAACAGAAATAAAAATGTGGCTGGCTCGGTACTCTGTATTTCTTCTTTCGTAAAGTTTCTTCATGCTTGGTTCATAGATTTCTTTTTCAAGCATCAAAGTTGTACCGATGTTCGCTTTATAATCATCGTATTCTTTTTTCATATCCGGGTCCACACCAAAACCACGAACTTCAGCATCGCGCAATTTCATTTTATAATTGGTGTATAAATCTAAAAACTTGTTCAGTGCAGCAGCAGAATCGGTTTTTGCCTTTTCAACTCCGCCGGAGTTTTTTAGATAAGCTTTTTCAAATTCGTCCAGATAAATCTGCTGTTTGCCATATTCGGCAACCACTATTCTTCCGTTCTGTGCGGAACATGAGATAAAAACAACTATTGAAGCGAGTACAAGTAAGAGTTTAACAAAACGCATCAAATTCCTCCAAAATGGTATTTTTTAAGTGTGCTATTTTATCCAAAGGGGCTCTGAAAATCAAGGAAAGGAGTTTGCCCTAGGCTTGCTTTAACTACATTAATCTAAAGATTGTTTCAATGGAAATGGTCTGGTATTTCGCTCCCAGAACGTTTCAAATTCATATCCTTGAATTGACTTGTTGGCCTCGGCTAACTGAAGCCTTTTTTCGGTTAGACAAGCATATGTTCTATCTATTTCTACACCCAAATATTTTCTTCCTAGCTTTTTAGCAGCTACAGAAGAAGTGCCGCTTCCTAAAAAGGGATCGAAAACCAAATCTCCTTTTTTGCTGCTTGCCATTATCAATTTAGCAATCAACTTTTCCGGTTTTTGCGTAGGATGTTCGGTGTTTTCCGGCATCGACCAGAATGGAACCGAAATATCAGTCCAAATATTTGAAGGAAATGTTAAACGATATCCGTTATCGCCAATCGCTTTCCAGTCTTTCGGATCGCCGTTTTCTTCACGGTAGGGAGCCAAAACCTTACGAAGCAATTTCACCTTTTCTGAGTTGAAAGTGAATTTATTGGACATGGTACAGAACCAGATATCCTCGGAACTGTTTTTCCAATTTGCTTTAGCTCCTCTTCCCTTTTCTCTTTCCCAAGTTATCCGGTTGCGAATAATGAAATGCTTTTCCAAAACTAGCGGAATTGAAATGGAAGAATGCCAGTCGCCGCAAACGTAAATTGATGCATCCGGTTTTAGCAGCGGCTTCAGTTTTATTATAAACTCTTCAAGATAAGACGCATAATCATTTATTGATTTTTTTTGAAACGCGATTGAATTGAACTGCTTGTTCATATTATACGGCGGATCAATAATCATCAAGTCTACAAACTTTTCCGGCAAAAACTGAAGCGCGGCAAACAAATCTTGCTGAATCGTTTTGTTCACAAGCTTCTTTGCATTTGCTTTAGCATTTAAAGTGATAAGCCGTGATGAAAATTGGCTTATCTCCTTGCGGTTCAACTTTATAGTTTTATTAAGAGGTGATTTTGGCATTCAAAAAAATCTGCCCGCCAAAAGCGGGGCAATTAAATTATTTAGCTGTCTTACCAAGTTCGATTGCGTCATCAATCTCGATGAGTTTAACTTTTCCTTCTTCGGTAGTATCTAATGCAAGAACCATTCCTTGCGATTCAATTCCGAATAACTTAGCCGGCTTCAAATTGGCTACCATTAATATTTTTTTACCTATCAATTCTTCCGGAGAATAACTTTTAGCAATTCCAGCAACCAACTGACGTTTTTCACAACCAATATCAATTTGCAATTTCAGCAGTTTATCACTCTTCTTAACATTTTCAGCGGCAACAATTTTACCGACTTTCAATTTCACCCGTTTGAATTCATCTATAGTGATTTCTTCAACTACTTCTTTTGGAGCCTCTTCAACAACCTGAGGAAGTTTATTTACTTGTTCTTCAATCACTTTATCTTCCAATTTTGTAAATAGAATTTGAGGTTCATTTAAAAGTTGCCCTTCGGCCAAATTTGTATTGCCCGATTCTAACCAATTAGTTGGTTTGGCATTCAGCATTTCAAAAATCTTTTCGCTTGCAAAAGGTATTACCGGGCTAAAAATTTCTGCTAGCGTATAAATAATGTTTAAGCAAATATTTATTGTTGTACTGCATTGCTCTTTGTTAGCCTTAGAACTCTTCCACGGTTCAGAGTCATTAAAATATTTATTTCCGGCGCGGGCTAGATTCATCATCTCAAAGATTGCGTCTTTTACCTTGTAGCGCTCAAGAAGTTCAGAAACTTTCACCGGGGAGTTTTTCAGAAGCTCAAGCATTTCTGCGTCTATCGGTGCAAGCTTGCCTCTAGCCGGGACTTTTCCTTCAAAATGTTTATGAGCAAAAGTGAAAGTCCGGTTAACAAAATTGCCTAAAATATCAGCAAGCTCACCGTTTGTGCGGGATTGAAATTCCTTCCAGTAGATTTGCGCCAAGTGTATAACGCAATGTATCCGCCGGGAATAATTCCAAAAATTCATCAACATCAATTCCCCATCCGCGCGATTTAGAGAACTTCTTCCCTTCAAAATTTAGGAACTCGTTTGCCGGTACATTCTGAGGCAAGCAGTATTTCACTTTGTTAACATCATTCCAGCCCATTAAAATTGCGGGGAAAATTATTGTGTGAAAAACCACATTATCCTTACCGATGAAAGCAATGTATTTAGTCTGTTCATCTTGCCAATACTTTTTCCATAATTCCGGTTCGCCTCGTTTTTCAGATAACTCTTTTGCAGCGGAGATATAGCCGAGCACGGCTTCGAACCAAACATAGAGAACTTTATTTTGTACACCATCCAGCGGAACTTTAACGCCCCAATCCAAATCGCGTGTAATTGCGCGGTCTTTTAAAACATCGTTAAACCAGCCGCGGCAGTATTGAAGAACATTCTCTTTCCATTTGTACTTTTCATCCATTTCGTTAACATACTTTTCCAAACGCTCTTGAAATTTTCCAAGCGGGAAATACCAGTGAGATGTCTCTTTCCACACCGGAGTTTCTCCAGTCATTTTGCTCTTCGGATTTTTCAATTCGGTAGGATCGTAAAGAGATCCACACTTTTCGCACTCGTCGCTTCTGGCTTCTTCATTGCCACACTTTGGACAAGTTCCTTCTACATATCTATCGGGTAAAAACTTACTTACTTTCTCATCATAGAACTGCATTGTTTTCTTTTCAACCAGCAGTCCTTGATCGTAGAAACACTTAAAGAATTCTTGCGCAGTTGCATGGTGAATAGGGATGCTTGTGCGGGAGTAAATGTCGAAACTCATTCCAAACTTTTCAAACGCTTTCTTGTTCGCTTCGTGAAATCTATCTATAACCTCTTTAGGAGTGATTTTTTCTTTATCGGCAGTAACGGTAATTGGCACCCCATGCTCATCTGAACCGCAGATATAGATTATATCATCCCCTTTTAAGCGTTTATAGCGCACATAAATATCCGCCGGAAGATAGGCTCCGCTCAAATGGCCCAAATGTATATTGCCGTTTGCGTAGGGCAATGCCGAAGTAACTAAAATCTTTTCTTTAGCCAAAACAAACCCGGAAATGTTTAATAATTGTGGGCAAATATAGGAAAAATCTTCTTCAGGAGTGACTGAGTAACTGAGTGCCTATGTACCTGAGCAAAAAAATCAATTTCTCAGGCACTCAGGAACTCAGGCACTTAGGAACTCAGGAACTTAGGAACTCTAAAAGAAACTTCTTATGTAGCTCTTTATCCTCATACTTATCATCTCCCGAATTCAACTCTTCAGAAGAATATCCGGAATGAATATTTTTGATGGTAACCGTTTTAGTTTCATCATTAACATCATAGACAATTCTCCAAGTGCGGTACGCCAGAGTAAATTCTTCTTCACTGCTGGATATACGTTTTCTAGAATCATCTTTTGGATAAAACTCCAATTGGAGACGGGCAAAGTTTACCAGATTGATATTTGCTTTCTCTTTCAGCCAAGCCGTCTGTTTTTCAGCAGCATCAGAAAAAGCTACATCATATTTTTCATCCAAATTTTTCTTCACCCAGCCGGTAGCAGCCTCCGGAAATGAATCGGAGTAAGGCAGATATGGTTTAATATCCAATACCGGCGAGCCATCAAGTATATCCGATTGGGAAATGTAGATTTTCAATCCTTCTACTTTTTCCAGCTTAACACAACTCATTCCAATTTGGTTTGGACGGTACGGTGCGCGACTGGCGAAAACTCCAACTTTCTTTCTTGTGTGTCTAGGCGGATTTACCAATGGCTTCCAGTTATTGTTCAAGTGGAATTGATAGATAACCCAAATCCTTTCGAAGCCATCTAATTGATAAACGGCTTGTTCAAAATTGTTGTGAGGCAGTAATTCGATAACGGAAATATCCTCTCCGGCAAGTATTCCTTGCCGGGGAGTTTCGTAACGATAAACTAAATCGGATTTCAAATAGCCAATCGGTTTGAGAACAATTTCATCATTAACAATCAAGCGGTTATCATCCATTTCAGTTTCTCAGTTCCTTCTTGATCATGATCATACTCTTAATCTTAATCGCCTTTGAATATTAGATCAAGGTCATGAGTAAGAGTAAGATCAAGAAATAGCTAGCCTTCGAGACCTTTGTACATATCCTCAATCAATCCTTTGTAGCGTTCTTCTATTACTTTACGCTTTACGGAAAGTTTAGGAGTAAGTTCGCCGGTTTCAATTGTAAAAGGCTTATCCAAAATCGCAAACTTACGAACGCGTTCAAAGTTGGCAAGCTTCTTCTGGAAGATATCAAGTTCTTTATCGAGCAGTTCATAAATCTGCTTCTTATCAACAAGGTCTTCAATCGTTTTATATTGAATTCTGTTGGCGTCTGCATATTCTTTCAGAGCTTCATAATCGGGAACGATTAATGCGCTTAAGAACATTCTTCTGTCGCCTATCAAAATAAATTGATCGATATACTTGCTGGCGAGGAACATGTTTTCAATTGGAGTCGGCGCAATATATTTTCCACCGGAAGTCTTAAAGAGATGCTTCTTCCTATCTGTAATGATTAGGAATCCTTCAGCATCGAACACACCAATATCTCCAGTATGCAGCCAGCCATCTTTAATTGTTTCGTCCGTTTCTTTTTTGTTCTTGTAATAACCTTGCATAATGTTAGGACCGTAAGCAAGTATTTCGCCATCCTTTGCAATTTTAATTTCCACGCCCGGATATGGCTTGCCGACAGTACCGAATTTGTAATCGTTAACTCTGTTGCATGCAAGAACGGGAGATGATTCAGTTAGTCCGTATCCTTCAATTACCAAAATTCCCACAGCTTCAAAGAACTGTCCCAATTCTCTTGATAAAGCAGCGCCTCCCGAAATGAAGAAACGGAGATTGCCGCCGGTTGCTTCCCGCAGTTTATGGAAGACAAGTTTATCTGCGAGTTTTCTTTTTAATGAAAGAAAAATTGGAATAGGATGCCCCGATTTTTTAGCTACTTGGAATTCTTTGCCAAGTTCAATTGCCCAGTTAAATATTTTTTGTTTTTTCTCCGGCTGACTTTCAACATTGCGCTTAATCTTCGAATAAATTCGCTCGAATAAGCGAGGTACTGCCGTCATAATTGTCGGCTGAATTTCTTTCAAGTTCTGCGATACTTTTTCGATGCTTTCGGCATAAGCTATTATTGATCCCGCTGAGAAAGCAGTATAGTAGCCGGCCATTCTTTCGAAAATGTGGCACAGCGGAAGAAACGAGAGGAAAGTGTCAGTCGCGCCAATGTCAAAAACTTCGTGCGCTCCTTTAACATTTGATGTGATATTCTTGTGAGTAAGAACCACTCCTTTAGGCACTCCGGTTGTTCCCGAAGTATAAATGATTGTACAAAGATCATTCTCCTGGCAAAGTCTTAAACTGTCTTCAAAGTGAGATGAATTTGTTTTCTTAAACTCTACACCTTTCGCCTGTACATCTGCAAAAGTAAACACATCTTTCTCTGTTCCCTTTTCATCATTATTCATTACAATAATGAAGCGAAGAGTTTTGCATTCGTTACGGACTTTCAGAACTTTGTTCAGCTGAAATTTATTTGAAACAATTATTCCTACTGCTTCAGAATTATTCATGCAGAATTCAATTGTTTCGGAAGTAGAGATTGGATAGAGAGGAACATCAATTCCGCCAAGGCCGAGAATAGCGAAATCGGCGTAAACCCATTCCGGTCTGTTCTCCGCAATAATTGCAATTTTATCGTTCCGCTTGAAACCCATTGATGCGAGGCCTAGCGCAAACAATTCCGTCTGCCTTGCCATTTCATCATAGGTTACACCCACCCATTGATCTCCAACGCGGTGTTTCAGCGCCGGGCGTTCCATTCCTTTCCCGAATTCCTTCGTCATTATTTGATAAAGCTGAGAAATCGTTTTGAAGTCTTTGTAAATAGGCATGCAACTCTCCTCAGAAGTTTGGCGTCAAGATAAGGCGGGAGTGGTTTATTTGCAATAACAGATAAAAAAAACCGGAAACGGGTGTTTCCGGTTTGGTGAAGAGGGTTTATCAACCTTCACTTTCTAAGGTTAGTATTAAGTAATCCTCAAAGCAATCGAAATAATCTTTTTTGCTTTCAAACTTAATTTTTTTACCATCAATCTCATCTTCTACAAACCACTGTTCAAAATCACTAAAATTGCTTAGATCAATTTTTATACTCTCTCCTACTTTTAATTCCAGCTCATTTTTAGTAATCATAAGCCCCAAAAATTTTGAAGTAGATTTCTTACCCCTAGGTGAATAGTAATCAAAATCTTCATATAGCTCTCCAGTTTGTGAATAGAAGACATATTTAGAGCCAATTTTATTAATTGGAATCACCATAATTTCTATTGTGACCTTTGTATTTTGGATTTTTTTTGATAACAAGGCTATTTCTTTTTTGTCACTTGAATAAATCTCTAACGGTATTGAAATCTTCCCTTCATAAAAACTTAGCTTAAAATTTTTGGGATTGAACAGAGTAGTTTTCATATCTGGTAGAGGATAGTCTGATTTTTTAATATGTATTTAATGAAATACGGGATCAAAGAATTTATTTTATTTCTTTGGATGAGCTCATAAGAGTTTCATCACCAGAATAAAT
>CAZEDR010000078.1:11047-12612 GCA_964510975.1 uncultured Melioribacter sp.
CTCTGATTTTTTAATAAGTATTTTCTTAGTGCTCTTTTCTGTGCGAATAAACTCCATACCTAACTTTAATTTTGGTTTATTAACACCATTCGAAAGAGCTTTTTCTTCAAGTTTACCATAAAATTTTTTATCAGTCCCTTCTACACTTTTTGACTTCGTTTGGGCACTTCCTATTGAAAATATTGATAGGAATACGATAAAGAATATTGTTTTTTTCATTTTTAGCTCCCGTTATTTGTTTCAATAATTGCCGCATCTGTAAACTTTATTGTACGTAAACTGTTTACATATTGCAGATATTTCTCTTGTGAATTAAACAGTTCTTCTTTCCCGGGAGGAGAAAAGCTGTTTTTCTTTACTATAGCAATCGCTTTTTCTTTGCCCACAAAGACAGTGTCGACTCTGACTTCGTTTTTTGTTACTAAGACTTCTTTCGGTTTTGCGGTAGCTAATAAAAACAACAACAATATTGCCGCGGCACTGCTTGCATAAAAGGCTGCTCTATAAAACTTACCGACGTTTTGGGCTTTCGGCTTATTCTTTATTTCATCCAGATTTTCAGCGCAGATAATTCTCGCTTTTTCTTTTAGAGTAATCAAATCGGAAAAGAGTTTTCGGCACTCACCGCATTCGGCTACATGAGCAAACATTTCAGATTGCTTCTCGCGGTCCAGTTCCCCATCAACAAATAAATTTATTTCTTCATTAAAGTGTCTCATGGTTCACCTCATTTCAAATATTTTCTAAGCTGTTCACGTACACGGAACAGTTTTACTTTTACATTATCTATTGTTATTCCTAAAATGTCCGCAATTTCTTGATATGAATGACACGCGTACTCACGCAGATAAATCAATTCATATTCCTCTTTGGTTAGTTTCTTCATTGCATCATTAACAGTAATCTTTTCATCAAGGTTGGAATCAATTCTTTCCATTATTCTGTCATCTATCGGAACTACATTTGAAGTTTTCCCATTCAATTTTTTGTAGCAGTAATTGCGCGTGATAACAAGAAGGTAGGTTTTGTAACTGCATTCACCTCTAAAAGTATTTTGGCTGTTAATGAAACGGACAAATACTTCTTGCAGAGCATCTTTTGCGTCATCTGAATCTTTAAGCAGACTCATCGAATAATTGAGAATATCATTGGAGTAGCGGTTGAACAGCTCCTTTACGTTATTCTCTTTTTGATTCATCCCTTTCCCGAAATAATTGCGTCAGTAAATAGATTCAATTTCCCTCAAAATGTTACAAAATTATTTCGGCAGTTTCACTTTTTATTGAGAAAGAATCTAAGCTACTCTGAAATAAACATGTTTTATGTGAATTGCATAGGGAAACTAAATTGGTTTAATAGAACGCGGATTACACAGATTTAACGGATTAAAGCTGATTTATCAGCGCTGATCAGTATAATCAGATTTGATCTGCGTTCCATTGCTTCTAATTTGAGCCAAAAACTTTTCCATCTACTACCGGTGTAACACAAATCATTGGGTTTTGCGGGACTTTGAACTTCTCGAATATCTCTTCGAATAGCTGATACTGCAAGCCTTGCTTTTC
>CAZEDR010000079.1:0-12525 GCA_964510975.1 uncultured Melioribacter sp.
AAAGTTTGATCCGCTTTTTTGTAAAAGTAGGAGGACAAATGTCCTTATTTCAGCAAAATCATTTTTTTTGATTGAATAAAATTCCCGGCTTGAATTCTATAGAAATAGACTCCGCTTGTCATGCTGAGCTTAGCCGAAGCATGACAAGCGTTAAATGTAACTTTATAATTGCCAGCTTGCTTGTATTCATCAACAAGAGTTGCCACTTCTCTACCAAGAACATCGTAGACTTTCAAAGTAACTTTTTGTAAAGACTCGCCGCGGCGAGTCTCTACCGGAATTGAATACTCTATGACTGTTTCCGGGTTAAACGGATTAGGATAATTTTGATGCAGTACAAAATTTTCGGGGATGCTGTTTTTCTTTTCCTCTGTAGAAGTTCGAACACTGTTTACTTGTCCCGGCGAACCGTGCCCCGAAGATGCTTTCCAATTTTTACCTAGTGAATTATCAGTAGCTGGATCTGTTAATTCTAAACTTGCGCCTAATCCATCTGCTTCTGTTGGCCATGGCGACACATCATCATAAACAAGCGAATCAATTACACTGCGGTTCTTATCCATAAGTATGACCAATTCACCAGATCCGCTCAAACCAAAATCCATTTGACCGACAAAGTTTTTTGCAGTAGGAAAAAGTGTTGTGAACGCTTTGCTGTCGGCAACAACAACTAAGTATTTATCTGCTTCCAGAACCGTTCCGGATGGAAATGTAAATGCGTGACTCTCGTCGCTATCGCCAAGAATCCAATTGCTTATATCTATGCTCTGCTTGCTCTTGTTGTAAATTTCAATCCAGTCACCGGAATCAAACTGCGCTGAAGAATTATAATTTATTTCGTTTATAACAATTCCCCTCGAATCACCGGTATCTTCCGTAAATGTAGCATATACATTTGTGCCTCGCCCAACATTAAGTGAAACAGTATCACTCGTAGAAACAACATCTCCGCTCCAGCCGGCAAATTTATAGCCCGGCAATGGTATCGCCGTTAGATGAACAGCATTATTCTGAAAATAAAGTCCAGTCCAGGGCATGCCGGCTTTTTCCAAGTAAAGTGAATTCAGTTTTACTTTTCCTCCGGCGGTGGAATTAACTGTTATCTGTCCGTCGGTTCCGCAGTTGAAGAAATTACGCATATGAGTACGTAAGTATGCCGGACGCTCATTGGCAAACGAAGTCAATTTAGTAAGTCCTTCACCCGCAATATTCCATTTTTTTCTATGCTTTACTATTTCGACAGCAATTCGGTTGGCTAATGTATTAATTGTATTTACTACACGAGTACTTTTAAAATTTGTATTGAGTAAATCTGCAACACGATTTATAAACTGATTTTTTATTCTCGGGTTTTGAACAAGCTTGCGGGGAAGCAACGTAGACCATGGAGGATTCGATCCCTTTCTGGTTTCGACACCGGAAAAAATATAATAAACGTGATCTTCAGAAGGACCATGGGCATAAAGACCAAAACCAAAATCCAAATCAAATAGAATCCAGCGCCATTTACCTTTTGCGCTTCGTTCCCTCCAAAATTTAATATTGTTTGCCGGCCAATCCATATTATCATAATATGCCTGAGCCGCAAAATATAAAATGCACTCATCCAGATCGATCATTTTATTAACATAATTGTATGCCTCATCTGTAGTCATATCGGCACTGCTTATGTAATTCATCAGCTGAAGGTAATGGAGTGAATCTCCTTGAACCACATTCATATTATTTTCAAGCAAATCTATACTGTCGGGATCAACTCCATGACGTGAAGCAATGTAATGTTCATTTACTTTCTCCCGGATATTGTAGATACCCCAATACTCGCCATTAACAAAAGAAGTAGCCGGACGGTATTCTTGATAATCTATATCCAAATCTTTTACAAGTGTCTGCATCATTGCGTCGCGTATGTGAGTATACTGAAAATCATTTCCGGAATTTCTTAACACAAACGACTTAAATGAAGTTATTCCGAAACCGGGAAATAAGGGATACTCCAAAGCTTCAATTCCATCTTTAAATTTTACGCCGAAAGATTTTTGCGCCCATCCCGCACTGGCAGAGCCATGAATATTTATAATACAATCTTTGGAAAAACCGGGCTTCTTGCTCTCATCAAAAAATTCAACGTGTGCAGGGCGCTCCCAATCCTTTGTATAATTAGTATAGATTCCATAATCTTTATCAAAAAGATTGTATGGATCCGACGACAATGATATAACTGGCAAATCAGTTGTTACATTAATAAAATAAGTTTGATAAAAAACCGCGCTTGGCGAATAACCTTTCTTTAGACTTACGGCTTTTAACACAGATGTTTTTGTTATGCTTATTGGAGAAGAATATAATGTAGAAGTTGAATCGGGATCGTTGCCATCTAGTGTGTAATAAATTTTACTGTCGCCGGCAGATAATGAAACTGAAATTGTTGAGGGATAAAATCCTCCCGGAATTGATGCCGATATATTATCAGCAGATCCCGCGCTGGTTTTTCCGGTATTAGCAAGACGGGGTGAAGCAGTTTGGAAAATCCATTTTACAGCTCCGTCGCTTTCTCTGCCGTAAGATATATCGGATTGCGATGCCGGTACATTAACGCGGTCAATTAAAATTCCTTTTGCATCACACAAAGTTAAACTTTCGCCCGAAGCGCTTACATTAAAATTAGTGTGCAGATTAGTTGTCTTTCTGTCTTTACTGGATGCGAAAATAACCAGATGCTCACCCGGTTTTATTACAGTGGCGCCAAACACCCACTTATTCAATTTTAACGTGTCATCGCTTACTGAATAACCGGTAAGTATTATTTGTTCATTCCCCTTGTTGTACAATTCAATCCAATCTGAAGCATCTCCATCTTCATCATAAATTGTTGTTTTGTTGGAAGCCATTACTTCGTTGATAATTAGATTCTGCGCTGATAGTGAAGAAGCTAAGACAAGTAAAAAAAGAAGCAAATACATTTTCATAAGTTTAGTCCGTATTAGAATAAAAAAGTAATTGATGCATTATCTTTCTAGAAAAATCCGACAGATTCCCAATTGTCATTTCGAAGAAGCGGCTGAGAAATCTTAGATTTCTCCCTTCGGTCGCAAAGACACAAATGAATTCTTCAGAAGCCTATTCAATATAGTTTTACAATAATCCAATGGGTTATCATTTTTCTATTTAATTACCAACATTTGCTTTGTTTGAACAAAGCTCCCGGCATTTAAGGTGTAGAAATAAATACCACTTGATATGTTTCTACTCCGCTCAACATGACGCGTATCAAATTTCACTGTATAATTTCCCAGTTGCTTAAACTCATCAACAAGTGTTGTTACTTCTCTCCCAAGCAAATCATACACTTTTAGGCTTACGTTGCTTGCGGCTTGTAGCTTGTAGCTAATAGTGGTTTCCGGGTTGAATGGGTTAGGATAGTTCTGACTCAAGGAATATGCTATCGGTATTTCTTCTTCTTTAATATCTACTAAAATTGAGGAAGCTTCGCTCCATGGACTTGATCCAGCAATATTCTTAGCTTGAACCCGCCAGTAGTAATTTTGCCCTTCGTCAAATCCTATTATTGTTGTGCTGGTATCCGAAGTTGTAGCGGAGTTATACAAAAAAGAAAAACTCTGATCGAAAGATATTTGAACATAATATTGATCAGCGTCTTTAGCTTTTTTCCACTTAAATGTAATCCAACCTTGCCTGCCTGGATATGGAGTTGCCGAAATAATTTGAGGTGTTGTTGGCAGATTAATGAATGTAGTGAAGCTCCTCGTGATACTCCATGGACCCGATAAACCAGCTCCGTTTTTTACTCGAACACGCCAATAGTATTTCTTGCCTTCTAATAAATTAGTGATCGTTTTAACCGTATCCGTAGTTGAATCAATTTTGGCAATAGTTGTAAACGATGCATCGGTTGATAACTGGACGAAATATTCTGCGGCATCTTTTAATTTATTCCATCTAAAAATTATCTCTTTATTCAGTCCAGTTTGAATATCTGATGGATAGACTAAAATTGTTTGTCCAAAGAAAGATGTTTTGTTGGAAAGAGTTGGTGTAGTCCATGTTATCCATGGAGATAGGCTAGTATTGTATGGACTTCTTGCAATGTTTGTGTTCGTTGTATCATTACCAAGGAGGAACTTTTCAACAAAGGCTTCCACCTCGGGTTTCTGACTTGCCGGGAGAGCGCAATGCATATGACCGCCAACAATTGAATATCCAAATCTGTCAGCTACTCCTAAGGCTTTCCAAACTTCATAAGCTGCTTTACAAGAAACGTAGCCGGACTCATCTGCAAGCCAAGTATAATCCGGGTTTCCTAGTACAAACAACGCGCGAGGCGCTACCATTGCCATTAGCTCATGGTGATCGTGCGGTAACTTATAAACATTACTGCCGGAAAATTTGAACATTGATTCCATAAACCATTGATGACTTGTAGAACCTAACTTTTCTACCGAACCCATAGTCTCGGAATAACGCCACGCTGCAGCTCCACCACCACCGGATTCTTGCGCAATCGTTAGAGCTATACGCTCATCAAAAGCTCCGGCAAAGAGTGCCATCTTACCGGCATAAGAACATCCGCTAACAGCAAGATGTTTTAAATCTATCGGCAGTACATCTTTAACCAGTTCCAAACCATCAATAATTCTACTTACTCCCCAAGCCCATGGCGCATATTCTCCAGAATAAAAAAGATCGGGATAAAGTTTGAAGTAGGGATCAGTTTTACTTTTATTATTATAGGTCACTACTTGATCATGCATGTACGAGATGCGTGCAATTTTTCGAGTGCTAAAAATGTCTGATGGAAGACTTCCGGTTTCACTGTTCATACCAATAATTGCCGGGAAAGGACCGCTTCCGGATGGTAGTGTAATTGTCGAAGTCAGCGTTAGCGTTTGTCCGTTCTTAGTTACTTTCACTGTAAGTTTCCCACCAGAGTAACTTGCGGTAATTGTATCCGGACGGTCCGGCTTTTTGCCAATCTCATAATTTTCAATCTCAGCTTTTATCTCTGCACGACGGTAGCGCCAATCGGAAAAGTTTGAAATGCGCCCTCTGCCGTCTGACCACACAAATGGATCCGGCAAATTTTGGATGACCGGAAGTTGATCAATAGTTAGCAATGACTGTTTAGGAGAGTCTGAGCCGGTGTTTTCTACACTATAGACGAGAGGCATCTGTTGAGCAGCTAAATGGCTAAACGTATTTGTGCAAATTAACAGCGTAAATAGGATTAATCTTTTTCTCATTCTATCTCCATACAAAAGGCATCATAAAATGAATCTCAAAAAGTTCTACATTATCCCGCAAAAAATTGAACATTTCCTAAATTTGAATTTGATTATTGAACCGGTTAAAACGTTCAATAAAAATTACATATAAATCTACCATAAATGCCAATTTTGTCTTCGGCCCGGTATAAATCCTATGAATAATTAAAAGGAAGGCTTAAATGTTATTTTTGACGGAAAATGAATAGCACGGAGAACTGTAATGACCTTTTTACAAAGAGTCTTTTAAAAAGCGTAATTATAAAACCCGCTTCGGCAAATAAGCTTGAGCAATAACTAAACTGTACTTATATGTATGTTGGAATTTACGGGTTACTTTTAATTGATATTTACTTCCTTAAAATCTTCTCCATTGCTTTACCTTTTGCCAGTTCATCAATCAGCTTATCCAGATAACGAATCTCCCGCATGAGGGGTTCTTTAATCTCCTCCACTCTGATGCCGCAGACTACTCCCGTAATCAAAGTTCGTGATGGATTTAATTTTGCTGCTTTGCCGAAAAAATTCTCGAAGTCAGTTTTCTTTTCAAGATGCGATTCAAATTGTTTCTGACTGTAACCGGTAAGCCAGCGGATAATTTCGTCAACTTCTTCCTTTGTTCTTCCTTTTTTCTCTGCCTTTGTTATGTAATGAGGATAAACTCCGGCGAAACTCATTTTATATACTCTATTATTTTCCATATTTACTCATCTGCATTATTGTGATGATGAACTTACTTTAATAAATTATTACTGGCCGGTAGGCGGTTCCCACAGCTCAATTTTATTTCCTTCCGGATCGATAACATAACCGAATTTACCATATTCCGAATCATCAGTTTTATCGAGCACTTGGCATCCTTCGGCGCGTAATGCCGCTAACAGTCCGGCAAGATCAGCTACACGCAAGTTGATCATAAATGGCGAAGTGCTCGGTTCAAAGTAATTTGTATCATGCTTAAAGGGGCTCCAGATTGTTGTACCCTTCCCGGCAGATGGATCTTCCGCCCATTGAAATGCAACTCCGCCCCAGTCTTCCAGTTTCATTCCGAGATGATCCCGGTACCACTCACCAAGTGCTTTTGGATCTTTTGCTTTGAAAAATATTCCGCCGATTCCCGTTACTCGTTTCATAACTGCCCTTTCTTGTTGCTTTGTTTGTTTTGGTTTCTTTTTAGAACACGTTCTTCGGTAATGAAATTCACTTTTCTAATGATTAATAATTTTCTTTATAACCCACTTCTCTCCGGCTTTTTCCAGATAGCTGTAATCATATCCCATATTAATTCCTCGCAGATGCATTGTTCCAACAACTGCGTATTTTTTATCTGGAGAGAATCCGGCACGGGTAACTTGGAATACACTCGTTCCGAATGAATGGGAATAATCTTTGCTGAACTCTATAAAGCCGCTCATTCCCCCATCTTTAATATTGCGTGTTTTGCTGTAGTAGCTTTTATACTTTTCCAGACTGATCAGTTTAATCTTGCTAACGCTTTTCGAATATGAATCTAAAGAATATCTTTTTGTATTGGCGGCTTCAAAATTATTTATCAGTTCTGATGCTATTCCATTCGAGGCAAATTTTTCGGCAAGATAATTTGCGGTATCTCCGTTTGTGGAATCTATTAGCACATAATTATGAGCTAGATATTTTGGTTCCTTCTGTTTGGAAATTCCCTTTATTTCTTTTTGATAATATAAACTGTCGATCACTAAAGAATAGATTTTGTACTCATCATTAGTGAAGGGAATGTTTCCATTATTCTTTGTCCCGCAAGAGACAAAGAGCATAACAATAGCCAATGTTAATATTAATCTCATTCTGCATTGCCTACGTATTTCCATTTGTAATACTCTCTTCTTTTTTCCAGAACTTAAATACTATCGGTAATAATTGTGTTTCAATAATACAAGCCGATGCCGAACCGATTCCATACACTAAATAATCAAGCGGATCACTTCTATGCCGGCATTTCGTTTGTGAAGAAGAGCCCCCACCCATGGCCGTCTAGGTCAACAAAACTGTGCGAATACATGAAGCCTAAATCCTCCGGCTTATCGTAAGTAGAGCCGCCCGCGGCTAGTGCTTTGGCAACAAGGCTATCTACCTCTTCACGACTCCCACAACTTAGGTTGAGCAAAAATTCGACGGCTTTGCTAGTATCGCAGACAGCTTTCGGTGTGAAGTCACGAAACCTATTATGAGTAGCCACCATAACAAAAATCGTGTCGCTGATTTCGAAGCACGCGCCGGAGTCATCGCTCATCTGCTCGTTTTGTGTAAAATCGAGTGCCTTGAAAAAAGCAATTGACTTTGGAAGGTCGGCGACCGGGAGGTTGATATATATTTGTTTACTCATTGTTTTCTCCTATTTATGATGTTTCGTTAATTTCTGCTGCGGACTAAGATAGTAGCCGCTCCAGTTTTCCTTTCCGCTTCACTACATTCTTATAATCCCATTGAATCGTTTCCCCTTTGGCAAGCCACCGTTTTAAGTCTTTGATATTAATTTGTTCAGCGGAAGTATAAAGAATTGAAGCGTCTTTAAATTTTCCGCTTCCGGGCTGCAGCTTATCTTCTTCAAAACTTGCGCCGCTCCAAAACATTAAGCGGATACCGGCTTTAAGTTTACTATATCCTACTATGGGATTGCCATCCAAAAACCAGACCGGGTGCGCGTGCCATATTTTGCTTTCTGCTTCCGGCAGCATCCGGTTAATTGTTTCTGATAATTTATTGCAGATATCTCTTTCTACGTTCGGCTGCGATTTGTTGTATGCTGAAATCGATTGATTCATTTCTTCCTTTCTGGCTTTGCTTAATAACAACTATCAATATTCGCTAATATTTTCTTCAAATACATTTTAGGTTTATTATTGTCTATAAAATAACAGATTGAGGAGTGGAAATAAATAGAGTGGTTATAACGGCGTGGCTTTTCACACGTCCACCCCAAACATCGATGACGAACTGAAAAGCTACAGCAAATAATTTTTAACAATTTTATTTAATAGAACAATGTTACAAGCTATGCTTACCCTTTTTAACCAAACCAGAAAACTTAACCACTGCCGCAATGAAAACGCGGGCGGGTGGAAAAGCTTGTTAGGCAGTTAATCTTCTATTAGCTCTAAGTTCCGAAGGTTTTTTTCTAAATTTGGGAGGTTTGAAGAAAGTAAATCAGAAATTTGTTGCAATAAATCATAACTGCTACTATAAAATAATACATCTTCAAATACTTCATGAATAAATTTTGATATGCTGTTTCTCATTTCTGATTCAGCAATTAAAATAACCTTTTTGTTTAACGAATAAGCATACCCTAATTCGAAGCCAACTCCGTGACTACAAACTGATAAGTCAGCAATTACTAAATCAGATTTTTGTATTTCATTAAGTGTTCGTTGAACAACTAACTCGGGGAATAAATTAAAGCTAGGTTGGGTTACTTTTAGACCTTGATCCTCAAGTGAATCTGCTAAAGTATGAATTTTGTCTAAATATTGAGATGAATTCGTCATAGAATAAGCAAAGTATACTCGTTTCATGAGATCGCCTCAAAAAATGATAGTGAATATAAATGAAGATCAGCAGCTAAATTTCTGTTTTTTAATGACACGGAAGTAGGATTAAAACCTAATAATTTATTAATCTTATTTGAACTAATATCCCAAAAGGGGTAATAGTAAAAATCTTTGTTTAATTCTACATCTAAAATTTCTTTAGACCATTTACCAATACCCTTTATATTCGAAATATTTTCATTATTATTTAGCTGATTAATTGAATCAATTATTCGATGTGATTTAAAACCAAAACCCATTTTTCGAAGCTCGTCTACTTTAATTTTTTTAATGTCGTCAATACTGGGGAAAGAATATAAACTATTATCATAATATCCATATGTTTTTATGAATAGTGACAAAAGCTTTTTTGCTTGCTTTGCAGAAATTACTTGCTTAATAATTGTTCTTACCAAAGCTTCTTCTTTTGATAAAGAAAAAGAAGCAAGAATAAAATTATTCTCAACGTAATTTACGAATTCCTTTGAAGATTTTTTCTTTATATAACTTAATAATTTATCTCTGTCTGGCATTCTTCTACCAAACAATTTTTCTTTTTTCAAGCCTTTTATTAACAATTTCTCATTTTTATATTTTACTGTTATCGTTTTTATATCGTTCTTGATTCTAAATAATCGGCAAAATTCCTTTCTTTCACTATTAAAAACAAATGGAGTTACTACTCCGAAAGAAGGGCTGGGATACAAATTAAATTCCATATAACTCTTTTTCTTCTGTTGAAATAAACTCTTCAAACTCTATTTTAAGATCATCTACAACTGCAGACATGTTAAATCTTTGATAAGCAAATTTAACTAAAAATCTTAACTCTTCTGGAGAAAAGTTTTCATTTAGTGATATTTCAGGTCTTGCAGAATATTTTCTTAATCTAAAGTTACTAAAGGAACTTTCTCTGAATATGATATCGTCAATTATTGCACCTTGGAATACCTCTTTCCTAGTTATTTTGGAAATTTCAGTCCCCGGGAAAGGCATTACTGGAAAATATGCGACATCTTTTAATCCGTTTTTCTTTAGCTCAATTGAATAATTAATAGTGTCTTGGATGTGAGAATAATCTTCTGGAGGAAATCCCACCATTAAAAAAGCCTTTGTAAATATATTGTTTTGGCCGGCTGATGCTACAACCTCAAGAGTTTTATCTAGGTTTAAACCTTTCCTAATATATTTCTGAATTTCTGGATTACCACTTTCAATTCCAAAATCAATCTCAAAACAACCCGTATGCGACATTAATTGGATAAGTTCATGTGTAATTTGATCTGCTCTAACTTGGCATTTCCATTTCAATTGTAAAGATCGCTTTTCTAATCCTTCGCAAAACATCTGAATTAGTTTGCCCCTTTTATGAGAAAAATTATCATCAACTATCTGATATTCATCGGGCTTAAATTCATTATTTAATCTTTCAACATGATCCAATAACCTTTCTAACGGCAATTCTCTGACTTTTTCCCAGACTTGCGGAACAGAACAGTATATACAATTAAATGAACAACCTCTTGTAGTATGAATATATAGTCTTTTTTTATTTTTGAAATAGAGCTTGATTGGTAATAAATTAAAATCTGGATACGGGATAAAATCTAGATTTAAGTAGTCACAGCTATAATCAGCATCAAGGTTGCTCTCTTTAGAAAAAACTGCTTTGGGAAGAGATTCTTGATTAAAAGATGTCTCCAGAAATAATCCATTTACTAAATTTAAAAATGGCACTTCTCCTTCGCCAATGACAACAAAATCAATAACACCTTTTGATAGTGTGTGTTTAGGTGCTATTGAAGCATGAGGTCCTCCAACAACAATAATAATCTCACTATTAATTCTTTTAATATAACTAGAAATTTTTTGTACAATATTTATGTTTGGAGATGAAGAATTGAAACCAATAATTTTAGGAATTTGAGGTTGATTAAATATTTTATCAACAGTAGAGAGTATGCCCAAATTTTCAGCATAAGCATCCAGGATTTCAACAGGAATGTTTTGCTCTTTTAAATAGGAAGCAAGATATACTAAACCAAGCGGCATATTATTATCAAATTGAAGATAGTCATCTCTTGGATGAGGAATTGGGCTTGATGGAGAGTTGATCAGAAGAACTTTGTTGCATAATTTTTTATCATGGATTTTATATTCTAAATGTTTTACAAAAGCTAAACAATCAATAATAAATATCGAAATATCAATTACAGAACTTGGATCTAAATAAGCTCTATATATGTGCTTGATATCATCAAATTCTGGATAATTTGAAATAAAAAAATTATACGAATCTTCTTTAGATGCAAAGGGATTATCTTTAATAATCAAGTACGCTCTTAATGCATCAAAAACGTATTGTGATATTTCTCGCAATTGATGTTGGTTTTTAATAATGCGGGGAATTAGAGAAACAATTTTTTGTACTTGATGGCTGATCACTTCCCCAGCATTTTTCTTTATGTCTAGGATCTGAACATTAAAAGAGAAAAAAGGATTGTCGCCATAAAGATCAACTAAATATTTCCTTAACAAATACTTATTTATAATTGGTATCAAACCATCTTTTTCTATTTCACTTTTAGAATATATCCGAGCATCCAACAATATATTGTATTTGCTATGAAGTTTATTAATTATTCTAATTAAATAACTTACTTGACATTCATCAATTTCTTGTAACAACAACAAAATATCAACGTCTCTCAAATCAGATAGATTTACATTTTGTTTTACGGTAGTACCAATATAAACCAACTTGTTTCCGAAAGTGTATTTAACATGCAAAACAAATTCTCTGAGAAGTAAAGAAAGTTCATTGGAATAACACAGCACATTAGATTTTTGCATATTTTCCTCATTAATTACTGCCTAACTATAATTTATACTGCACCGTTTTATTAGTTACTGCATACATATATGTCCCGTAAAGCGGGGCGCTGCATATAGTATTCCTTGCCTATTCTAGTTTTGCTTACTGCTTTTATATTATCTATTTGGACTTACTGCTAATATCTACCAAAAAAACTGTTTACTAACCGCTAATAACTAATAGCTAATAGCTAATCACTGTTTTTCGGTTCCCCGGTGTTTTTAATTACAGAGTGGAACGCCATTACTATTTGCAACTTACTTATTGAAATTTCGATAATCAAGAAAGAAAATTAAGCTGAAGAATTGTCATCAAAGGCGGTGGTTTAAAAAAAAGAAACCCCGCTTGTGGCGGGGCTCCTTTTTGTAAGGGGGAGAAAAAGTTGTGTCTTACTTTGTTAACATCATCTTCTTGGTAATGTTAACATTGTTTCCAACTAATCTGTAGATGTATAATCCACTTGATAGCTTGCTTGCATCGAAAGTTGCTTTATGATTTCCGGCGTTCAAGTCTTTATCAATTAAAGAAGCAATTTCTTGACCAAGAACATCATAAACTTTGAGTGCGTAGCTGCCGCTAACCGGAACTGCAAACTCAATTGTAGTAGATGGATTGAATGGGTTCGGGTAATTTTGTGCTAACTTAAATTCTGTAGGCATTTCTTCTGTACCTTCAACTGCTGTAGTATTCTTTTCAGCGTTAATCTTATAGATTTCGCCTTCTTTTGTTCCAGCATAAACATCACTTGTTTTTGGATTAACCATTAAAGCACTTACTCCGTAACCGCCCATTCCAAGTGCTG